>VGRB01000105.1 GCA_016875475.1 Deltaproteobacteria bacterium | reverse complement strand
GAATTCGCGGTCCCACCGCTCCACGACGCGGACGACCTGGCCGTCCACCGCGGCGAGCCGCGACCTGACTGCTTCGTCAAGGCGGTGGCGGACCATCTCGCGCTCGTCCTCCGTCAACCGCCACGCGAGCCAACCCAGCGCGACCACGGGGGCCGCGACCAGTACCACGACGGCGATCAGGACCCGGGGCTTCACGTCCACCTCGCGCGGCAGCGACCTACCACGCCTGCTGGGAATCGAACTCGTACTGCCGCTTGCGCATCACCTTGCGCTGCTTGTTCCAGTCGGGCACCGGCTTCTTCATCTCGACCGTGTCGGCCTCGTTCGCGAGCTTCAGCTTCATGAGCTTCTTCGACCCGAGCGACGTCGCGCTCCTGTTGAGGAAGTCCACGTTCATCTGAAGCGTGCGCTCCGCCTCCTCGACCTTCCCCTGGTCGCGCAGCGTGACCGCGAGGCGGTTGTTGTCGGTCGCGATCAGCTCGACGCTCGCCTCGGTCACCGCCTTGTTCCTGCCGATCTCGACGGTCGCCGCGCTGTCCGTCCACGTGGCGAACGCGCGCCCGGCCAGGGCCCCGGCCGTCCGCGACACCGGGTCGGCATAGGCGACGCCGACCTCCGCGACCTCCTTCGACGCGCCGGCCGCGGACGGCGACACGTCCAGCTCCACGAGAACGTACTTCTCCTGGCTCGCGTAGACCTGCGCCAGCGACGTCACCACATCGTTGCCCGAGATGTCCGCGTTGCGGCCGAGCACCCGGACCGGCCGCACGCCGGGCGCGCAGCGGATCCGGATCGTGACCTCGCGGGCCACCACCGACAGCACGTCCCCAAGCTCGTGCGCGAAGATGCGGGCGAGGTCGGACGCGGTCTCGGCGAACGCGTGGTTCCCGTCGCCGGCCCGCGCCAGCTCCACCATCAGGTCCTCGTTGTACCCGTCGCCGAGGCCGATCGTGGTGACCGAGATCCCCTCGCGTGCCAGGGACCGCCCCAGGTCCGCCAGCTCGCCCACGCTGCTCGGGCCGACGTTCGCGAGGCCGTCCGACACGAGGATCACGCGGTTCACTCGGTTGTCGTCGAGGAACTTGCGGACCTCCCAGGCGCCCTTGCTGACGCCCGCGAAGAGGGCCGTGTTCCCGGCCGCGAACAGCGCCTCGATCCGGCGGCGCACGTCCGCGCGGTCCGACAGCTTCGTCGCCGGCACGAGCACCTGCACGCCGTGGTTGTACGCGACGACGGCCAGGATGTCGTCCCCGCCGAGCCGGTCCGCGACCGTCAGGGCCGCCTCCCGGGCCTTGACGATCTTCTCGCCGGACATGGACCCGGAACGGTCGAGCACGACCGCGACGTTGGCGGGCGGGCGGCGCGCGGCCGGCTCGAGCGGCGCGCCCGTCAGTCCCACCTTCAGGAAGACCTTCTGCCAGCGGCCCGCGAGCACGTACGGCGTGTCGAGCGACACGTCGAGCCGCACCCGCGCATCCGCCCGTGCGCCGCCGGCGATCCCCGCCACCACGACGCCGGCCAGCACCGCGCCCCACCGGGTCCGCGCGAACAAGGCATCCATCGGCTCCTCCACCTCGAAGGGCAGGCCCGGTCCGCGACCCTTGCCGCGGCGGCCCGCCTCCCTGGCCCCGATCCTACGCAGGGCCGCGACGCGGGTCGTCCGCGCCCGGGTGAGAGGTTTGTCAAAAGATCGTGACGCAGACACCGCCGGGCGTCACGCCCCGCGATCGCGAGCGGGGTCAGGGCTGCACGCCCACCGCGAACAGGCCCTCCGGCCGGGTCACGGCTGCACGCCCACCGCCCCCACCATGTTCTCCAGGCCCTCGCCGAAGTCCGCGGCCCCGAGGTCCGTGACCGACCCGTCCCCGGCGAGCGCGACCTGCCGCACCCCCGACAGCTCGCCGATCAGCACGCGGCCCGCGAGCTTGCCGCGCGTGATCGTCACCGCGTTCCCGGGGAGCTGCGGCCGCTTCCCCTCGTACTGCGGCTCCGCGCCGACCGCGAAGACCGGGTCCGGCGCCGCGGCGTCCCACGTGATCGGGAGGACCGCGTTGCCGTACCCGCTGACCGCGATCGCGACGCCGCCGAACGGCGAGGCCGCGAGCCCGATCGGGTCCTCCACGGGCGAGAGCACCTGGTGCGCCGAAAGGCCGGACGCCCCGATCCCGACGACCGCGACGCGGTTGCCGGTGCCCGAGAACTCCGCGTTGTCCCCCGCGAGCACGAACCGGGAATCGGCCGACACCGCGAGGGACGCGATGATCGCGTCCGTGTCCGGGAACCCGGCCGCGCTGCCGATGACCGACGGCGTCGCCCCCCACTGGAGCAGGTGGAAGTCCTTGCCCCCGGGCACGTCCAGCACGTCCTTCGCGGCGAGCACCCCGCGGCCGGAGCCGTCCGGCAGGAACGCCAGCGCGTACGGCAGCTTGGCGGGCACGACGATGCCGTCGTCGGTCAGCTTGCCGTCGCAGCCGATCCGCACGCGGTAGACGCCGCCGCCGTTGTTGCGCCACTGCGAATCCAGCACCCAGGCCACGTCGCCCGCCGGGTCCATCACGACCCTCGCCGGGTAGAACGAGCCCTGGAACGCCGCGTGCACGACCTCGACCGACCCGTCCGCGAGCACCCGGAACACCCCGAGCGTCGCGTCGTCCTGGGCCGCGATGCCGACCTCGCCGTCCGGCGTGAAGACCACGTCGCCCATGCCGGCGCGGCCCATGTGGAAGAGCGGGCCCTTGGGGAGCGTGAGCTGGCCGTCCTCGGACAGGTCCACCAGTTCCCAGGCGTCCCCCTTGCCGCCGTCCGCGGCGTAGGGGTGCGACACAGCCACCTTGCGGTCGCGGTCCTGGGGCGCCGGGAGCCGCGGGCACGGGCTGATCGGGACGTCCTGGGGGGGCAGATCATGGGGGGGCAGGTCCAGGGTGGGAAGGTCCTGGGGGGGAAGGTCCTGGGGGGGAAGGTCCGCGGCGTCGGCCGCCGCATCGGGACCGGCCTCCGGGGCCGGGTCGGACTGCGGGTCGGGGACGACGTCTCCCGCCGGGTCCGCCGCGACGTCGGTGGAAGCGTCTCCCGCCGGGTCCGGGGCGGCGACGTCGTATGCCACGTCCGGGATCGCTGGGACGTCCGCCGGCAGGTCCGGACCGGGGTCCGCCCCCCCCCTCCCGCTCCCGCCGCCCCCGCACCCCGCGAGCACCGCCGCAAACGCCAGCCACCGCGCCATCATCACCCCTCCCGACACCCCGAACGGCGGTCGCAGGATAGCACTTCGGAACGCCTCGCGCACACGCGCCGTGCACGTCATCCGTGCGTCAACGAGCATTCCGCGCTGTCGCCCGGCCCGCGCGGCAGGCGGTCCCGAACGACACCCGTCGAGACGCGTACCCCACCTTCCCGACCCGGCAGGCCCCGGGGGCATCGATCGGAGGGGGGCGCGGCTCGCCCCCCTGCCCGCCGCCCCGCGTTGCGGGGCGCGGGCCACCCCCCTTGCGCGGCCGCCTTGCGGCCGCCGAGCGCTCCGCGCCTCAGCGCGGCGCGCTCGTCAACGGCGCGTCAACGCCCTCCGTGCGACGATGGCGTCATGGGCTGGATCGGGCTGGCGTCGGCTGTCCTCCTCGTCGTCCTCGCGGGTGCGGCACCGGCCGAGGCGCGCCCCCTCCTCGACGCGGCCCGCCTCAGCTCGGACACGATCCCCCCACCGCTCGGTCCGTTCGACCGCACGCTGCTCGTGCAACTCGAGCTGCTGGCCGGACTCGTGCTGCTGGCCTCCCGATGGCGGACGCTGGCCGCGCACGCGCGCCACGTGCCGCGCGCGGAGTGGCTCGTCGTGGCCGCGATCTCGGCTGCCGGGCTCGCCCTGCGGCTGCTCGGCGGCAACCGGATCCCCGGGTTCATCAACGGACACGGCTACTCGCTGGTGGCCGACCTGCTGCACTCGCACCTCGCGGCCTACGACCCGCACCTGAACGGGCTCGACGCGCTCCACGGGCTCTCCCTCGCGGTGCTGCCGCGCACGGAAGCGTCGATCCTGGCCTTGCAGCTCGCCTGCTCGGTCCTCGCGATCCCGGCCTGCTGGGCGTTCGCGCGGCTGTTCGCCCGGAGCCCGGCCGTCGGGCTCTGGGCGGCCGCGGTGCTCGCGGTCCTTCCCTACCCGGTCTCGTTCGCGCTGACCGAGG
Organism: Deltaproteobacteria bacterium; assembly: GCA_016875475.1. Classification (GTDB taxonomy): domain Bacteria; phylum Myxococcota_A; class UBA9042; order DTJE01; family DTJE01; genus VGRB01. The sequence goes on along the minus strand of VGRB01000105.1, from coordinate 9,884 downwards.
TCCACATGGTCCCCGGCGCGCTGTTCGCCTCGGTCACCCTGGCGCTCGCGGGGATCGCGTGCCGGGAGCCCGAGCCCGACCTGCCGCTGCTGATCGCGATCGCGCTGCTCTGCGCCGTCGCCAGCCAGTTCCAGCCGATCATGCTCGTGTTCCCGGCCGTCGTGCTCGCGTTCACGGCGGCCGACCCGGGGGGCCGCGCCCTCCTCCGATCGCCGCGGGCGTGGATCGCCGCCGGCCTCCTTCTCGTCCTGTGGATCGAGCCCGCCTGGGTCGCCGTCGGCACCGTGGTGGACCAGCGCGGGCCGGCGGGGGGCCTCGCCGCGAACCTCGCCAGGTGGGCGGACGCGCTCGTGCCCACGCTCGGGGGCGCAGGGGCCGCCTGGACGGGCAACGCGTTCCTGAACGCCCGATCGGCGCCGCCGACCTTCGCGGCCCTCGCCCTCGCCGGGGTGGCGGCCGCGCTCGCGACGCCGGGGCGCCGGCTCCTCGCGCTCGCGGTGCCGGCCTCGGCCATGCTGCTCACGGTCCCGGGCATGAACGACCGCTTCGTGAACTGCATGCGCCACCAGCTCGCGGCCGCGCCGCTGTGGGCCATGCTGGCGGCGCTCGCCCTCGCCCGGGTCCAGGACGTCGCTTCGTCGCGCCTGCGTCGGGGCCGCGAGATCGCAGCCTTGGGAGGCGCCCTGCTGCTCGCGGCCTCGGTCGCCGCGTGGCCGGGCCGGATCGGCCAGCGCTTCACGCCGCAGCTCGAGCTGGACCTCGTCCGCGAGGGCGTCCGCGCCGTTCCGTCCGGCTGCGCGATCGTGGTGCCGTTCCGCCCGCCCGTAGTACCCGCGCTGCCGTACTACGTCTCGACCGAGGAGGACCTGGACCAGTGCTGGCTTCGCCGCCCGGTCGAGGACGCCGCGGCGCTCGCCGCTGCCGGCAGGTGCGTGGCCTACTACCGGCCCGCCATCTGCTACGACTTCGGCACGATCGCGCCGCCGCACGGGGGGGTTCCGGCGGACGGATTGAGGCCCGAGTGCCGGGACTTCGAGGCGGCGCTCGAACTGGACCCCATCCTGGTCAGCGACGTGCCGGCCCTGCCCGATCACGTTCAGGCGTTCTCGCGCGAATCCTTGCGGATCGGGTTCTTCCGGGTGTCCGCCCCGAGGGGCGCGGACGCCTCCGCCGGGCATGTCCCGCCCCCCGGATCCCTGCCGTGCGTGAACGCGCAGCCACGCCCCGCTCCCGGGGTGACGAAGGGCGAACCGTCCGAGGACCTCGTGGCCGCGTTCCGGAGACACGGCGGTCCCCGCCCGCCTGCCTCACCGCCGAGGCCCCAGGACCTGCCGCCTTGACGATGAGTGGTCCGGACCTTCGGCTCTACTTCGCGGGCTTCAGCTTGCCCTGGTGGCAGTCGTTGCATGTCTTGCCGGCCGCCTTGGCCTTCCCGACCCACTCCTGCGACGCCTTCCACAGCTTGTTCTCGGGGTTCGGGGCCTTCTTGTCCTCCTTGTGGCACACGGCGCAGTTCTCGACGCCGAGGTCCTTCTTCCATGGCGCCTTGGCGAGCGCCAACGCCGACGCGAGCGACAGCCCCAGCGCAACGGCCCCCACGAACGCGACGACCTTCTTCATGCGACGGACTCCTTCGATGCGACCGGACACCGCGGCCGGAGCTGACCTACAAGTCCTCGGAGATGAAGCCGTAGTACCTGCCCATCCAGTAGGCGAGCAGGTAGTCGCAGGGCTGCCTGACCTCGCGGGGGTCCTCGGTGCAGGTCTCGCGACGGTAGGGGTCGCCCCACCACAGGAAGGTCGCGACGCACTGCTCGGCGACCGGGATCGGGAACTCGGTCTCGCTCGTACCGTCCAGCCGGCCGTCGCACCAGTGCGCGTACTTCGCCATGCTGTCCTGGGCGTTCTGGTGCTTGGACGCAGGGAACTGGCGGAGCGCGCAGATCCCCTCCTCGACCGCCTCGTACGCGGGGCCGTCCTCCGCGGTGACGCGCTTCTGGGACGCCCAGATGAAGTTGAACCACGCGTTGCCCTGATCGATCAGGCGGCGCGCAACCGCGTTCGCCTCCCTCGGCCGCATCAGCCCCACGTCCAGCGCCTGCTGGACGCGCTCGCGGATCGCGGGGTCGGTCTCGTACCAGATCAGCGTGTGGATGTTCGCCATGACCATCGAGAAGTTGTTGTAGTTGCTCTTGCAGCCGTTGGCGCCGACGTACAGCAGCATGTGATCGAGCCAGTCGGTGTACGGCTTCGGGTCTTCCTGCGGCAGGCACTTCTTCTCGCCGCCGAGCTGGAGCAGGCAGTCGCGGTAGAACGCGAGGAGGTCCGCGCGACCCGACGCCTCCGCGGCCATCCTGAGGTAGTCCATCGCCTCGACCGCCAGGAACCCGGGCGTGTCCGCGAACGAGGTCGCCCACATCTTCCCGTGCTCCGTGACCCGACCGTCCCAGTCGACGAACGACAGGTCGTTCTCCATCAGGTGCACGCCCACCTGCTCCAGCAGGTCCGCGGCCGTCGCCTTCACCCCGGGGTCGTCCACGAGCTTCCAGATCGCGCCGAGCGCGAGCATGTGGCCCGCGTACTCGTCCTGCGAGACGTTGTCGAGCCAGCAGTAGCCCTTGTAGGCGTCGAGCCCGCAGTGGTCCGACTTCCTCCACTCCTGCGTCGCGCCGTCCACGGTCCACACGCAGCCGTCCTCGCGGACCTGGACCCACCGGTTGTCGTCCTTCTCCACGTCCGGGACGTAGTGGGCCTTGTCGGCGGGGCAGGCGATGCCCGGGACGGCCGGCGGGATGTACTGCCGCGTGAACACGCCGGGCACGCCCGTCACGCGGGTGCGCGCGACCTCGCCCTCGAGCAGCGTCTTGATGTTGGCCAGCGATTCCGGGGACTTCGTGACCGCGAACCGGAATGCCTGCGACGCCAGGTACAGCCCGCTCCACAGGCCGTCGTTCTCGCCCGTGTGCCACGACTCCACGTCCTCCCAGGTCGCGTCCTTCTCGGCCGCGCCCTCCTTCAGCCGGACGTGCGCGATCCACTTCAACTGCGGGTGGATGTGCAGGCGCGACGCGATCGCGTCGTAGTATGCCGCCTTCCCCGCGAGCGTCTCCTTGGTGGCGAGCGGGTCGGCCGGGCAGGTGCCCCATGCCGGCGCCGCCGCCTCGGCGGGCGCGTCGGCAGGGGCGTCGGCGACCGTCTCGGGCGCCGCGTCGGCCGCGGAGTCCGCGATCACGTCGGACCCTCCCCCGCCGCCGGACGAGCACGCGAGGACGAGAGGCAGCAGAACCGGTCCAAGGTGGCGCATCGCCGCACTCCGCAGAGGGCGGAACGACTCTAGCACGGAAGGCTCGACGCCGGGCGAACGCGCGCGCGGACCCCGCGTCCCGGACTAGGGCGCCGCGAGGAAGGTGATCTCGGAACCGAACCGCGAGCCGGCCTCGGCGGTCAGGTACTTCGCGGTCCCCGGGCTGTGCCTGAGGTACGTGTTCAGCGTCGCGACGGTGTAGAGGATGATCGGCTTCTGGGCCTCGCGGTAGTCCCAGTTCTCCTCGCCGCACCCGTCCTCCAGCGCGGCCTCCGCGTCCTCGAAGTCCATCTGCGACGCGATCCGCTTGAGGTCCATCAGGCACATGTCCGAGAAGGTGTAGTGGCCGCCGCGCGCGATCCCCAGGAAGTACTTGGGCCTCCCGAGGTCGTTGTACGGCTGCTCGAACGAGGCCTCGTACGGGAGCGTCCTGTCCAGCTTGCCGCCCATGATGGTCGTGGGCAGGTGCCAGTCCGGGGCGTAGACGCCGAGCGCGCCCATCAGGTACCCCGCGGGTGCGTGCGGCACCAGCGCCTTGACGCGCGGATCCGGTCCCATGTTGCCGTCCGGCTGCATGTGCCACGCAACGCCGAAGCAGGCGTAGCCGCCGAGCGAGTGCCCGACCACGCCGACGTTGTCCGCCTCGATGGTCTGGTGGAACTCGTTCGCCGGGTCCGCGTCCCACCGGCCCATCTCGTCGAGCAGGAAGAGGAGGTCGATCGGCCGATCCAGCACGGACTGGAACACCCTGCTCTGGTCGTACCCGGTCACGAGGATGTCGTACAGCGTGTTGCCCTGGTGGTCGGGCGAGACCACCACGTACCCGTGCGACGCTAGCGGCACCGTCACGAAGATGCTCTGGAACCGGATGCCGAACGCCCCGTGCGAGAACAGGACGAGCGGGAAGCGCTCGCCGCGGCGGACCGGCGCGTCCTTCACCGCGTCCACGTAGCCCTTGCCCAGCTCGATCGTGCCGATCTTCCGGCGCGCGGCCTCGGTCGCGTCCTCCTTGGGGTCGTACGCGTACTTCGGCTTGCCTCGCTGGTCGTCGGTGGTCGGGTACCAGATCTCGGTCTTGAGCGTGCGCGGCGACCCGTCGGCGTTCCTGTGCGCCGGGTCCACGAGCACGACGGTCCGGACGCCGACCGGGTAGGGCCCCGGCAGCATCGGGTCCGGCGCGTGGTCCGGGCCGGCCGCGCACACGCCCAGCGGGCAGTTCGGCGGGAAGCCGGCGTTGCCGTCCTCGTCGTCGTCGCAGGCGACCCACGCCGTTGCGAGCACCACCGCGACCGCGACGATCCAGGCCCTGCGCATCGGAAAGCCTCCCGGGGGCGACGGCGCCCCCACCGACCGCCGGAAGTATATGCGAAGGGCGGTGCGCGCCGCGACGATATCACCGCTCGACGCGCCAGACCGCGGTCACGGTGGTCACCACGTCGCCCGCCGCGTCCCTGACCTCGGCGGTCGCCTCGACGTCGTGCCGGCCGGGCTCCGGGGGGATGCCGACGCCGCACGTCGCGACCACGCCGCCGCGCGCCTTCTTCACGAAACTGACGGTCAGCCCGAGGAGAATCGCGCGGCCGTGCGCCGGCAGCGACGAGTGCACGGCGAGGCCGGTCGTCAGCTCGCCGACGTTCGCGAGCGCGAGCGCGTGGATCGAGTCCAGGTGGTTCCGGATCCCGGGCCGCTCCTGCATGCGCACGACGGCGCGACCGTCCGCGATCTCGTCCACCAGGAAGCCGGTGGTGCCCGAGTACGGCACGTAGAACCCGAGCAGTCGCGAGAACGCCCAGCGGCCCGCCGGCAGCTCGCGCATCAGGTCCCACGTGCGGCGGACCAGGTGGACGGACGGGCGGGCGAGCATGTCGGGCTCCAGCGAATCCACCCGGATCCAAACAGAAGGGGCGCCCCGGCGCAAGCTGGAAAGGGCCTTGCCCGTGTGGCAGAATGGCTCGCATGGGCGCGCCGCGCAGACGCAGGGGCAACGACGTCGTGCTGATCCACGGCGTGGACCCGCGCCGGAAGGAGCTTCACGTCCTCCGGCGGCGCAGCGACGGGGTCGAGGCCGGCGTGGTGCGGGACGTCGAGGAGGGCCGCCCGATCCAGGGCGACCTGGTGAAGCTCAAGCCCTGGCGCGACTTCCCGCTCGTGTGCGACGTCGAGACGGTGCTCTCCACCGACGAGACCGGGAACGCGCAGCCGTCCGGGAGCGCAGGCACCGGGACCGCCGGCGCCTCGACCGACGCCGCGGCCAGGGCGCCGGCCCGCGCGCCGCACCCCGGTCCCGCCCGCGTAGCCTCGGACGCCTACCGGTCCGGCTGGGACCGGGTCTTCGCCGGCCGCGAGCCGCCCGACGTCAACTGAGGGATCCGCTCGAAACGCTCGCGGATCCGGTCCGCGTGCGAGCACCCGCGCATGCCCTACCGCGGCGTGACCACGAGCGATGCGGTGTAGTGCGGCACCTGGACCTGCCAGTCCTTCGATGCGACCTCGACGTAGTACCTGCCCGGCGGGACCGCCTCCCGCTCGATGACCGAGAACGCGATGATCTCGTTCTTGCCGTCGTACTCCAGCTCGACGAGCGCATCGTCGAACAGCCACATCTCCGTCGGCGCCTCGACGCCGGACGTCTCGATGCGGATGTCGGACGGGGCCGCGAGTTCGAACCAGAACCAGTCGTGGTCCTCGATCGGGCAGAGCGAGCGCGCCGCCGGCGTCCCGGGCACCAGCTCGTGGGCCGCCTCGGCCTCCTCGTCGGGCTCGAGCTGGTCGATGCAGGTCGACGCGCACGTCGCGATCGCGTCGCACGCGTGATCGGCGGGGCACGCGCCGCACGAGCCGCCGCAGCCGTCGTCGCCGCAGGCGCGATCATCGCAGTCCGGCAGGCACCACATCTCGAGGGACACCGTGTATTCGGGGACGATGCTGCCCTTGTGCGCCGCCATCACCTTGACGAAGTGCGTCCCGCCGCCGATCGTCTCGTCGATCAGCGAGAAGTCGCCGGTGTCGTCGCTGTCGTCGTGGTCGATCTGCACCATGGCCGCGTCGAACAGCCAGACCTCGGTCGGCTCGGCCAGCCCGCGCGTCCGGACCCGGACCGCAGCGGCCCTGGCGGTCACGTCGAACGAGTACCAGTCCTGGTCGCCGGGTGCACACATCGCCGCCGCCAGGGTCTGCCCGGGGAGGATCGGCACGGCCGCCGCGGGAGTCTCCCGCGGCTCGCCCGGGTCGATGCACGGCTCCCGGCAGACCCCGTCCGGGGCGCACTCCTGCCCCCCCGTGCACGTCCCGCACGTGCCGCTGCATCCGTCGGTGCCGCAGTTCCGCCCGCTGCAATCGGGGTTGCAATCGATCGACAGCGTCAGCTTGTGCTCCCGGACCTCCTCCCCTTCCTCGGCGGGCGTGACCTCCACGAAGTAGCTCCCCGCCAGCACCTCGACGACGATGCGGGAGAACGGCCCGTAGTCGTCCTCGTGGTCGTGCTCGATCTCGGTCCCGTCCGAGCGGAGCAGCCGGATGTACGTGCCTCCGTCCGTGCCGGAGGACTGCACCACGACCTCGGTGGGGACGCCGACCGTGAAGCCGTACCAGTCGGCGTCACCGGCCGGGCACAGCGCCCGCGTGAACGACGCCGGCAGGCTCGCGGCGACGGCGTGCTCGGCATTCTCGTCCGGCTCGCGGTCGTCCGGCGAGCAGGGCAGCCCGCACCGGAAGCTCGCCTTGCACTCCTCGCCGGCCGCGCAGGACCCGCACGACCCGCCGCAGCCGTCGTCGCCGCACTGCTTCTTCCTCGGCTTGCAGTCGGGCTTGCACGCGACTTCGCCGGACACGTCGGGGGGACCGGGCTCCTCGACGTCCTCCTGGGGGAACACCTCGGGGGATGCGCGGCGCGTGCTGTCGCCGGGCGCGCAGCCGCCCGCGACCGGCTCCACGCCGGGCGTCGCGACCAGGATCGCGAGGAGGACCTTGCACGTGACAGGTCGCACGCCGACTCCGACCGCTCCCACCTCCGGACCGAACGATAGCCCCACCGCCCCGCCGCGTCAAAGTATCGGCCCGAATCGGGACACCACTCGATCCGGGTTCCCATGCCGCCCCCCGAACCGGTATCATCGCAGCCTCCCTCGGAGGCCCCGACCGTGCGCCTCGCAACAACCGCCGCCGCCACGCTGTCCGTCCTGCTCGCCGCGGGTCCCGTCCCGGCCTTGCCCGATGCGGCGCGGTACTCCGCGAACCCGGCGAACGTGTTCTGGTTCGTCGTCGTGGCGGACACGCACATCGGCGCCGGCTGGACCAGCGGCGACCCAGACACTACGCGCCTCGCGTGGGTGGCCGGGGAGGCGTTCGACGTGATCCGGCCGATCCGGGTCTTCGCTTGCGGCGACCTCGTGGACGCGTCCGGCCCGCTCGGCGTCCCGATGTACCAGCAGCCCGCGGAGTGGATCGAGTACCGTCAGATCCTGGACCAGGCCGGCATGTCGGTCGAGACGTGGTCCGACCTCCCCGGCAACCACGACCAGTATTCGGACAAGGGCCTGACGCACTTCCTGGAGCACTCGATCCAGGGCAGCGCGGACGGCCAGACCCAGCACTCGGCCGTCCACGAGACCGGCTGGGGCTCGTACCACTTCCTGACGGTCTCGACCGCCGCGAACGACGGGATGCTGGCGCCGTTCGACAACGCCGGGATCGACGACGGCGAGATGGCGTTCATCCAGTCCGCCCTCGACGCGAACGCGGAGGCGAACCTCCAGTTCGTATTCGGCCATCACCCCCTCGGCTACGACGGCATGCCGGGCGGCGGCCTGAAGTACGGGGAGCAGGGCTTCCGCAACCTGATGGCGACGCGCGGGGTGCTCGCGTACTTCTACGGGCACACGCACGACTACGCGGTCGCCTGGCGCGACGGCGTGCTCCAGGTCAATCTCGACACGCTCGGGAAGGGTGACGAACGGCACTTCGCGATCGCGGCCGTGGACCATGACGCGCTCGCGCTCCGGGTCTTCCGGTCGATCTCGTGGCCGTACGTGGTGGTCACCGCGCCCGCGGACGCGGATCTCGGCGGCGGCTACCCGTGGGCGTACCCGGTCCCGAAGGCCTGGACCGCCGCGCCGGTGCGGGCGCTGGTGTTCTCGAAGGACCCGCCGCAGGGGGTCGAGTTCCGCGTGGACGGCGGAGGCTGGGCGCCGATGGCGCCGGCGGCAGAGCACGTGTGGCAGGGCACGTTCGACGCGACCGAGCTCGCGATCGGCAGCCACGAGGTGCGGGTGCGGGCCCAGCCGTGGGTCGAGGCCGAGCACCGGATCCGCTTCGAGGTGAAGGACGTGCCGATCCCCGACCCCGATCCCGATCCCGACCCCCCTCCCGAACCCGAGCCCGAGCCCGCCCCCGATCCCGAACCCGAACCCGAACCCGAGCCCGAACCCGAGTCCGTGCCCGAATCCTGGCACGAACCCGAGCCCGCGCCCGAATCCCGGGACGAGCCGCCCCCCGAGTCGGGCGAGCCCGACCCCGAACCCGACCCCGACCCCGGACGCCCCCCCGAGCCCGCGGAGGTCGCGACGGCCGAGCCCGCGGGGGATGCGCTCGCCGAGGCCGCGGGCCCCGACGCGACCGGCCCGGCCCCCGACGCGGACGTGCCGGCGAAAACCCGCATGCCGTCGGTCGGAGGCTGCGGCTGCCGGACCGCGCCGGGCGACGAGTCGGACGCGTCCCTGGCGCTGCTCCTGGCCCTGGCGGCGATCGCCGGCCTGGTCACGGCGAGGCGGGGGCCGGCCACTCGAACCGCTCGGGGATCGACAGCCCCGGCGACCGCCGCAGCCGATCGCGACACGCCTCGCACATGGAGCCGGACTCGCCGTCCACGGTCCTGACCGTCCCTGCCGCGTCCTGCATCAGGCAGCCCGCCCGAGGGCAGTGCGGCAGGCCGAGCACGTGGCCCAGCTCGTGGTTGACGACCTTGATCGTCCTCTCCCGCACCCGCGCCGCGGACTGGCCGCCGCGCGCCAGGCGGAACGTCGAGACCACGCACGAGCGACCGCCGATCTCGCCGAGGCCGAACACGCCCCAGTCCCGCGCCTCGCCCTTGGTCGTGGAGACGTCCTGCGACGTGAAGCCGACGAGCCAGTCGCAGCCCGGGTCGGCGACGTCGCGGTCGAGCGCCTCCAGCAGCCTCTCGGCGCGGTGCCTGCCGCGCGGGGCGTACCAGGCCGAGGCCGGCATCGCCCGGCCGGGCAGCGTCCGGACCTCGACGCCGTACAGCGCCCGGATCCCCGCCGCGGCGTCCGCGAGCAGACTCCGGTCATGGCGTCCGAGCGGCACCAGGCACGCCGTTCCTGTCTTCCCCGCAACCGGGGCCGCCACGGAGAGCGCCGCCGCCGCCGCCGCCGCGATCGTCACGCGCACGTCCATCGCCGCCTCCTGCCCGAATGCTACACCCGCGCGGTTCCGGGCATTCCGCCCCTCCGATTCCCGCACCCGTCCGAGCCCGAACCCCCCCCTTCCCCTTCCCCTTGCCCGGGCCCGAGCCCGTGCCCATACCCGTCTTCCGTGCCCGAGCCCGTGCCCGCCCCGGGCGCCC
>VGRB01000104.1 GCA_016875475.1 Deltaproteobacteria bacterium | reverse complement strand
TTTTCTCGGCCGACCCCGCGTTCCAGTCCGCGATGGCCGCGTACCGGGGCCGGGCGGCCACGGCGAAGCACCGCGAGGCGCAGGAAGGGTTCGCCCGCGTCGCGCGCGAGCGGCCGACCGACTACGACGCGCAGATATGGTGCGCGCGCACCTCGTTCCACTTCGCGCACCGGCTGGTGCAGGCCGACGACAAGCAGGGCTGCTCGCGGACCGCGAAGGCCGGGATGGAGTGCGCCCGGCGCGCCCAGCAGGTCCGGCCCGGCGACTACGACGGCCGCTACTGGGAGCTGATGAACGGCTACAAGGAGGGCGCCACGCTCGGCATGGTCGCGATCCTGAAGGCGGTGAAGCCCATCCGGCCCGCGCTCCAGGAGCTGATCGCGCGCGACCCGAAGCGTTTCGAGGGTCACGTGTTCCTGGCCATGGCCTACCGCGAGCTGCCGTCGGTGGTGTCGTGGGGCGACGACGAGAAGGCGCTGGAGCACGCGCGGAAGGCATACGACCTCGCCCCGCGCGACCCCGAGGTCCTGCTGGAGCTTGCCGAGGCGTGGCACGAGAACGGCAGCGACGACCTCGCGCGCAAGTACTTCAAGATGGTCGCCGGCAGCGACGTGCCGGACGACCTCGAGTGGGAGACCGACGACTGCCGGAAGTGGGCGGTCAAGCGGCTGGCCGACCTGGATTGAGCGATCCGCGCCGAGGCGCGGATCGCTCGGCGGCCGCAAGGCGGCCGCGCAAGGGGGGTGGCCCGTGCCCCGCAACGCGGGGCGGCGGGCAGGGGGGCGAGCCGCGCCCCCCTCCGATCGATGCCCCCGGGGCCTGCCGGGTCGGGAAGGTGGGGTACGCGTTTCGACGGATGTCGTTCGGGACCGCCTGCCGTGCGGGCCGGGCGACAGCGCGGAATGCTCGGATTGACCGGCCCGGCGGACGTGGACGGGTCTCGGCGATTTGGGTCTCGGCCCCCCCCTGGCCGGGGGACCGATTCGGTGGCATCATCGCCTGGCCCGGTTGCGGGAGCCGACGTGCGGGTCATCGACCTCGACGAGGCGAACAAGGGCATCTTCTCGATGTGCCTCGAGGACTGGTCGGCCGACGCCCGCGTCGGGGCGCCGCGCCGTGCGCGCTGGGTCGAGCGCTCCCTGCCGAAGGGGCTTCGCGCGAAGCTCGCCGTGGACGACGACGGCCGCGTCGGCGGCATGATCCAGTACCTGCCGATCGAGCACTCGTGCGTGGACGGCGAGGGCCTCCACGTGATCCTCTGCACGTGGATCCACGGGCATCCGCAGGGACGCGGCAACTTCCAGGGGCGCGGCATGGGCAGCGCGCTGCTGGAGGCGGCCGAGGCGGACGCTGTCCGGCGCGGCGCCAAGGGCATGGTCGCCTGGGGCATCTGGCTCCCGTTCTGGATGCGTGCGAAGTGGTACCGCAACCGCGGCTATCTGAAGGCGGATCGGCAGGGGCTCGCGGTCCTGGTCTGGAAGCCGTTCAAGGCCGACGCGCGCCCGCCGCGCTGGTACCCCCGCCGGAAGGAGGCGCCCGCCACCGTGCCGGGCAAGGTCACCGTGACGTCGCTGACGTCGGGCTGGTGCCTGGCGGGGAACCTGACGTGCGAGGGGGCACGGTCCGCCGCGGCCGAGTTCGGAGACAGGGTCGTCTTCCGCGAGATCGACACGTCCGAGCGCCCCGCGGTCGCCTACTGGGGCCGCTCCGACGCGCTGTTCGTGGACGCGAGCGAAGTCCGGATCGGCCCTCCGCCCACCTTCGAGAAGATCCGTGACGTGATCGCTTCGAGGGTTCGCCGCCTCTGACCCGTACCCGCACCCGGCCCGTACCCGTACCCGCTGCCAGTGCCCGCTACAGTACGATCCACAGCGAGGCGACGAGCCCGGCCACGACCGGGATCGCGAAGTTGTCGTCGAGGCGATCGCCGAACAGCTCGGCCGCGGCGCCGACGATCGCGACGGACCCGGCGAGCCCGAGCAGCGCGAGCACGCCCGGGACCGCGCCGGTCAGCGCCAGGAGCAGCACGGTCGCGCCGAACGACGCCAGCACGAAGGCGAGCGTGCCCTCCAGGCTCTTCTCGCCGCGGATGCGGATCCGGCCGAAGCGGCTCCCCACGAGCGCGGCGGCCGGGTCGCCGAACGCCAGCGCCACGACGCCGACCTCGGCCGCCGCCTTGGGCAGCAGCAGCGCGATGAGCGTCAGCGCCATGACGTACCAGGTCGCCGAGTTCATGCGATGCCGCTCCCACGGTCGCACGAGCCCGCGGAACACGGTCCCGACGAGGAACGCGTTCCAGCACGGCCACGCGCGCCGCGACACCTCGAGGAAGACCGCGAGGGCCGCGAGCGACCCCATGATCGCGACCGCCGCGACCCGGTCGAGCACCAGCTCGTACATGGCGACCGCCAGCACGCCGCTCGAGGCGTGGAAGATGCCGCGCCTCCACGTGACCGGACGCACGTGGCGGAGGCGCCGCGACGGGCTGAGCTTCGCCGCGCGATACTGCGAGCGCAGGTGGGCGACGTAGTCCTCGTAGTTGTCGGCGAACCGCTTCGCGGCCTCCTTCAGGCGGGCGACGTTCGGGCGGTCCGAGAGCACGCCGGCGCTGTGGCGCAGGTCCTCGGCCATCCGGTCCAGATAGGCGGACACGGCGCGACCGCGGGCCCTCGCGGCCTCGCGCGCCTCGGCCACCCGCTCGGACAGCAGGCGGCACCGATCGCGCGTCGCCTGCGCCCAGGCCGTGTCGGCAAGGCGTGGCCGCTGGAGCGAGGACACGAGCTGGTAGATGTCTTCGGCCAGAACGACCAGGCCGTCGTCGATGGCAAGCTCGCCGTACATCACGATCCCACTCTCGCAGGCGCCGCGCCGTCACCGGCCGCGGCGAGGGGAAGGTCGCGAAACGCGCGCGGATTCAACCACGGCACGCGAGCCAGATCAAGGTTCGAAACGAACTGCGCTTGCGCAACCGGCCCCTCGCCGCCCGTGCGTGCTACGCTCCGGTCGTGCGGAACCGGGGATACACCTTCATCGAGCGCGCGCCCGAGGACGCTCGCGGGCTGACGGTCCTCGACTACTACGCGGCCCGCCACCCTCACTTCGGGCGGGAGGCATGGAGGGAGGTGCTGGCGGCCGGACGCGTCACCGTGGACGGGGCGGTCGCGGCCGGGGACGACCTCGTCCTCCCCGGCCGGACGCTGGCGTACGCCCGCCCCCCGTGGGACGAGCCCGACCCGCCCGAGCGCCTGTCCGTCCTGCTGCTGGACGACGACCTCCTCGCGCTCGACAAGCCCGCCGGGATCCCGGTCACGCCCGGGGCCGGCATCCAGGACGGGTCGCTCCTCCACCTCGCCCGCGAGCGGATCGACGCGCGCGCGGCGCCGGTGCACCGCATCGACCGCGGCACGTCCGGCGTGGTCCTGTTCGCCCGCAACCCGGCGGCCGCGCGCGCGCTCGCCGCCGCGTTCCGGGAGCACCGCGTCGAGAAGCGCTACCTTGCGCTGGTGCAGGGGACCGGCCTCCCGGACGCGTTCGAGGCGGACCGACCGATCCGCGGGCGCCCCTGCCTGACCAGCTTCGAGGTGCTCCGGCGCGACGCGGACCTCGGGCGCACGCTCGTGGTCGCGATGCCGGCGACCGGCCGGGCGCACCAGATCCGGATCCACCTCGCGTCGTCCGGCGCGCCGCTCGTGGGCGAGCCGCTCTACGAGGCCGGGGGCGCCCAGCGGCCGGGCGCGGATCGGGGCGCGTGCGGCTTCCGGCTGCACGCGTGGCGCCTGCGCCTGCCGCACCCGCGCACCGGCTCTCCGGTGGAGGTTGCGGCGACGCCTCCGGATGACCTGCTCCCTTGAGTGACTAGCGGAACCACGGGTCCGCCGGGGTCGCGGCCGCGCCGCCGGCGTCGGGATGGCCGGCACGGGCCCGCTTCCCTGCCGCGGCCGCGGCGAGCCGATCGGCCAGCGGATCGCCGGCACCCCGAGCCGCGCCGACCGCGTCCGCGGCGTCCTGCATCAGCGCCGCGTCGGCCAAGGCCTCGCGCGCGAGGCTCTCCTGCAGCGTCCTCAGGTCGTCCTCTAGGAACCCGAACTCGTCACCCTTCCGGAGCTTCCGGATCGGGACGAAGTGGCCTTCGCTCATGTTCCACAGCATCCCGGACACGGCGCGCGCCGGGCCGACCACGTGGAACGTCAGCCGGATGCCGACGAACGCGAGCGCGGCGACCAGGACCACCGCGGCCGCGACGAGACCCAGGGTGACGCGGAGGTCGCTCTCCTCGAGGCGGGACGACAGCTCCGCGTCGAACTCCCGGTCGATCGCGTCCCCGGCGGTCCCGACGCCGAGACAGAGGCGGTTCACGCCCATCAGCCGCGTCTGCTCGGCCCGCGTGCGGAGGTAGAGCGTGCCCAGCACCGCGACCAGCGCGACCGCGACCCCGACGATCAGGGCCGTGTACTTCAGTTGGAACCCGACCTCGACCCAGTGACGCGATCGTACCCGGCCCATCACCGTTCCCTCCTGCGTCGCGGCGGCGACGACTCCTCGGGGGGGGCCTCGCCCTCGCTCGCCAGCGCCTTCACCAGCTCCGGAGCCACGGCCTCGGCGGCGATCCGGAGCGCCACCAGGCTCGCCTCGGGGGGAGCCTGGCGCAAGGTGTATTCGTCGTCGTCGGGTCCCGGCGCGGCCGGCGCCTCGTGCCGGCCGGTCGCGTCCGCCTGTCCCTGCCACACCACGTGCCCCGACGGGGCGACCGCCCGCAGCACGACCCGCACGGTCGCGCTCTCCGCGTCCGCCGCGGCGCTCGACGCCTCGCCTTCGAGGTCGAGGCGGATGACCGGCCCCTCGCCGACCGGCACCGCGACCTGCTCCGAGAAGTCGAACGAGGCATCGACGCTGTAGCGGCGCGACTTCAGCAGGTGCTCGAGCACGACTTCCTTGATCGTCCTGGTCGCGAGGTCGTGGTCGCGGCCGATCAGCGCGACGATCCCGCGGATCCCGACGGACACCGCCGCGGCGCGGGCCAGGACCCGGCGCTCGGCGCGCGCGGCCCAGCGGGCGACCATCGGGTCGGGGTCGAGCGCGGCCTGGCACAGCGGGATCCACGCCTCGGCCGGGGCGAGGCCGGAGAGGGACTTCGCCGCGGCGGCGCGCACGATCGGGTCCGCGTCGGACAGGGCCGCGGACAGGGCCCGGCGAACCTCCGGCCGCGCGGCGAGCGGGTCCAGCGCCAGGGCGGCCTGGGCGCGGACGCGGGGGCTCAGGTCGCGCGCCAGGACGTGGAGCGCGTCATCCACGGGGTCCCCGGAGGCGTGCCGGATCGGCGCGCAGACGAGCAGGAAAACCACGATGAAGACCAGGCGGCACACGGATCGATTCTAGCCGCCGGAGTCGCGTGCCGGAACCCCTGTCAAAGCGCCTGGACGTGGTGTATAGTTCCCCGGCTCCGCGGACCTGGGGTCCGGCGGAGGATCAAGCGGTTTCGAACGGCGGATTGAAGCAATGGCGATGGACGACAACGGCGGGCCGGTCCTCCCGCTCGGCGGGACCGGGGACGGGTCCTCCTACACCGAGGACAGCATCAAGGTACTGAAGGGGTTGGAGGCGGTCCGCACGCGGCCCGGCATGTACATCGGCGACACGGACGACGGGTCCGGCCTGCACCACATGGTGTTCGAGGTCGTGGACAACTCGATCGACGAGGCGCTGGCCGGGTTCGCCAACCGGATCGACGTGTGGATCCACCGTGACGGGTCCGTGACGGTCGAGGACAACGGGCGCGGCATCCCGGTCGGCATCCACCCGGAGACGGGCCGGTCCGCGGCCGAGGTCGTGATGACCGAGCTGCACGCGGGCGGCAAGTTCGACCACGAGAGCTACAAGGTGTCCGGCGGGCTGCACGGGGTCGGCGTGTCGGTCGTGAACGCGCTGTCCGAGTGGCTGCGGCTCGAGGTGCGCCGCGAGGGGGGCGTGTTCGAGCAGATCTACGAGCGCGGCGTGCCGAAGGAGGCGCTGAAGCAGATCGGGCACTCGAACCGGACCGGGACGAAGGTCACGTTCAAGTCTGACCCGACGATCTTCAGCAACACCGAGTTCTCGTTCGACAACCTGTCGCAGCGCCTGCGCGAGCTGTCGTACCTGAACCCCGGCGTGACGATCACGATCACGGACGAGCGCGTCGAGGGCCACTCGCACCAGTTCCACTTCGAGGGCGGCATCGTCAGCTTCGTCGAGCACCTGAACCGCAACAAGGGCGTGGTCCACGACCGCCCGATCTACGTGTCGACCACGCGCGAGGACGTGGGCGTCGAGGTCGCGTGCCAGTGGAACGACGGGTACCAGGAGACCCTGTTCTGCTTCACCAACACGATCCGGAACTCGGACGGCGGCACCCACGTGGCGGGCTTCCGGGCGGCGCTGACCCGGACCGTGAACAGCTACGCCGAGCAGGAGAACCTGTTCAAGCAGTTCAAGGGCACGCTGACCGGCGAGGACGTACGCGAGGGCCTGACGGTCGTGCGGTCTATCAAGGTGCGCGACGCGAAGTTCTCCAGCCAGACCAAGGACAAGCTGGTGTCGTCCGAGGTCAAGGGCGCGGTCGAGGGCGCGGTCGCGGACGGGCTCGCGGACTACTTCGAGCGCAACCCCTCGGTCGCGAAGGCGATCGTCGGAAAGGTAGTGGACGCTGCGCGGGCGCGCGAGGCGGCGCGCAAGGCGAAGGACATCATCCGCCGCAAGGGCATCCTGGACGGGCTGTCGCTGCCGGGCAAGCTCGCGGACTGCCAGGAGCGCGACCCGAGCCAGGCCGAGCTGTTCATCGTCGAGGGAGACTCCGCAGGCGGGTCGGCCAAGCAGGGACGCGACCGCCGCTTCCAGGCGGTGCTGCCGCTGCGCGGCAAGATCCTGAACGTCGAGAAGGCGCGCTTCGACAAGATGCTGGAGAGCGAGAAAATCGTGACGCTGATCACGGCGCTCGGGACCGGCATCGGCCAGGACTCGCAGCAGGGGACGGGCTTCGACATCACGAAGCTGCGCTACCAGAAGATCATCATCATGACCGATGCGGACGTGGACGGTCTCCACATCCGCACGCTGCTGCTGACGTTCTTCTACCGGCAGATGCCCGAGGTCATCGAGCGCGGCTACCTCTACGTGGCGCAGCCGCCGCTGTTCAAGGTGAAGCGGGGCCGCTCCGAGTCCTACCAGCGCGACGAGCGGGCGCTCGAGGACTTCGTCGCGGCGAACGGCGCCGAGGGCATGGACGTGACCCCGGCGGGCGGCCTGGTGCCGCTCACGCTGCACGAGCTGAAGAGCTACATGCGGCGCGTGGGCATGGCCGAGAAGCTCTGCCAGGGACTGGACCTTGCGGGCGACAGCCGCGTGTTCCGCGCCTGCTTCTGGGGGGGGGACGCGACCG
Source organism: Deltaproteobacteria bacterium (assembly GCA_016875475.1). Classification (GTDB taxonomy): domain Bacteria; phylum Myxococcota_A; class UBA9042; order DTJE01; family DTJE01; genus VGRB01. The sequence continues at coordinate 6,679 of VGRB01000104.1, read as the reverse complement.
CCGAGGACCTGAAGTCCGGGCAGGCGACCGACAAGCTGGCGGCGCGCATCCGCAAGTACTTCAAGGAGTTCCACAAGGACGCGGAGCCGGTCGAGGTCGGGTCGGAGGCGGACGAGGAGTACGACGCGCGGCGCCTGGTCGTCGGCACGCGCCTTCGCGGCGTGCCGCACCGGACAGCGGTGGACTACGCCGCGATGTCGCGGCCGGACGTGGGCCAGCTGCGGCGCACGTACGCCGAGATGCGGCGCATCGGCCCGTGGCCCTACGACGTCGCGATCGAGGGCGACAAGCTGGTCGTCGAGCGGCCCGAGGTCCTGATGCAGATCGTGCACGACCGCGGGCTGAAGGGGCTGTCGGTCCAGCGCTACAAGGGGCTGGGCGAGATGAACCCCGAGCAGCTCTGGGAGACCACCATGGACACCACGAAACGCACCCTGCTGAAGGTGAACGTGGTCGACGTGGTCGAGGCGGACGCGATCTTCACGCTGCTGATGGGCGACTCGGTCGAGCCGCGCCGCGAGTTCATCAACCAGAACGCGCTGAACGTGAAGAACCTGGACATCTAGGCGATGTCGTACATCGAGGACGTCGAGGCGCTCTTCGTCGGGATCGTTCGACGAGGTCTCGCGCTGCGTACGGCGGACTGCGCGATCGTGGAGGACTGGGAGCGCCGGGGCGTGCCGCTGGAGGTGGTCCGCCGCGGGCTCGAGAACGGCGTCAAGCGCTTCCTGGAGTCCGCCGATCCTCACGCCCCGCTTCCTTCCGTGCTCAAGTACTACCGCGTCCACGTCGAGAAGGAGTTCGACGCGAGCCGGCGGGCCCTTGCGCAAGGCGTGCTGCCCGTCCGGCCTCCGGCGCCGATCCCCCCGACCCGCGACCTCGCGGCCGAGGCGCTGGCCCTGCTCGAGGCCAGGCGGAGGCAGGCGCCTTCGCGCCTCCTGGACGACGCCATTGCCCGCATCCGGACGACCGCGCACGGCGGCGCCCTCGTGTCGGAACTCGCCGCGATCGACGACGAGCTTGCCCGGGCGGCGATTGCGGGCTCGCCCGCGCTGGTGGAGCGCGTGAATCGCCTGGTCCGAGCGGCTGCTGCGAGGGGCCTCGGGAACGCGGCCGTGGCGGACATCCGCAGGGCCGAGACGCGGGCGGCGGCCGCGGAGCTGGGAGTTCCGAGCCTGGTCGAGATGCTGCTCACTTCCGGGGGTTGACATGGACTGCACGAGGTGCGCGGACGCCGGCTACCTGGTCGAGGCGATCGGCGAGCACGCGGTCGCGCGTCCCTGCTCCTGTCGCGTGCCGTGCGCCGCGTGCGGCGACAAGGGCGCGATCGTCGAAGTCGTCCCGCGACGGGCGCCCGTCTGCCGGCCGTGCTCGTGCCGCGCGCTCCGGCGGCGGGTGGCCCAGTTCAACGAGGCGCGGGTCCCGGCGAAGCACCACCGGGCGACGCTGGACAGCCTCGACGAGAGCAGGGGAGGCAATCTGGCCGACCTCAAGATCCACTTCGGCCGGTGGCGCCAGATGTACATCCCGGGAATGCGCGGGGTCCTGCTGTGGGGACACCCCGGAGGCGGCAAGACCCACCTCGCGTGCTCGCTCGTGCGCCACTTCACGCTGGAGAGGGCCCTCACCGCCGCCTTCGTGGACTTCTTCCAGCTCGTCGAGGAGATCCGCGCGGGCTTCGACGACGGCCGATCGATGGACGACGTGATCGCGCCTGGGATGAGGCCCGACATCCTGGTGATCGACGAGCTCGGCAAGGTCCGGCCGTCCGATTTCCAGCGGTCGGTGCTCGACCAGCTCGTGTGCCGCCGGTACAACACCAGCAAGACCCTGATCGTCACGGCCAACTTCGAGGTGGGGACGCCGACGACCCCGAGCGGCCTGCCCAGGCTGGACGACCCCGGGGGCATCGGCGAGCGGATCTACTCGCGCCTGTGCGAGATGTGCGATTTCCGCGAGGTCATCGTGGACGACTACCGCAAGGGCTACCTGTCGATCCGTTCATAGCTCCTTGCGCCCGCGGATCGCCCGCAGCAGCGTCACCGAATCGAGGAACTCGATGCTCGACCCCATGGGGATCCCGGTCGCGGGGCGCGTGACGCGGACGGGGCGTCCTTCGAGCGCCTTGCGGACGTAGAGCGCGGTGGTCTCGCCCTCGGCGTCGGCGCCGGTCGCGACGATGACCTCGGCGACCCCCCCGGCGTCCACGCGCGCGACCAGCTCCCGGATGCGGAGGCGGTCCGGAGTGACGCCGCGGATGGCCGAGATCGCGCCGCCGAGCACGTGGTACGAGCCGCGGTACTCGCCCATCTTCTCGATCGCGAGCAGGTCGGGCGCGCCCTCGACCACGCACACGACGGAGATGTCGCGGCCCGGGTCCCGGCAGAGCTCGCACAGGTCGCCGTCCGCGAGGAAGTGGCAGCGCGGGCACGGCCTCACCTTCGTCGAGACGGCGGAGAGCGCCCCGCCGAGCGCGTCCGCGGCGTCGCGACCGCGCCCGAGCAGGTGCAGGACGTAGCGGGTCGCGGTCTTCTCGCCGACGCCGGGCAGCTTCTTCAGCTCGGCAATGAGCCCGTTCACGGATGCGGGGAGGCCGGGGGACGGCATCAGGTCGGCTCCTCGGGCTTCGCGGGCCGCTCGCGCTCCGGGTCGAGGCGGAGCTGGTCGCCGCCGAACGTGCCGATCACGTGCTCGACCACCGGATGGCGGCGGAACTTCTCGCGAATCGCGTCGGTGGACGGCCTGGGCCCCGCGGCGGCGGCCGGCAGGACGCGCGGCGCCGGCGAGGGCGCGGGCGTCGGGGCGGGAGCGGGGGCCGGCTCCTGGCGCGGGCCGGACGTCCGGGTGCCGCCGGTGACCTGGGCGAGGCGGTCCATCGCGGCTCCGGCGGGGCCCGCGGGTGCGGGACGGACCGGGGCCGGGCGCGGCGCGGGTGCGGGAGCGGGCCGGGGCACCGCGCGCGGCACGGCCGCCACGGGCGCGGGGGCTGGGGCGGCGCGCGGCCCGGATACGCGCGGGGCAGGCGCGGACTGCGGACTGCCGGAGGCGACCGCCTCGAGGCGCGAGATCATGCCGTCCACGGCGGACAGCGCGGCCAGGCGGGTGGCCTTGACGATGGCGGCCTGGGCGAGGAGGTCCGGGCTGCGCGAGTCCGCGGTCTTGTCGGCCGCGATCACGAGCAGGTGCAGCAGCGAGGCCAGGTACTCGGGGGGGTGGCGCGAGGCGATCGCGCTCATCTCGCCGATCTCGGCCTCGGTCAGGCCGGTCTCGCGCGCCGCGTCGGGCCCGAGCAGGCCGACCTTCATGCAGTCGGACAGGAAGCGGGCGAGGTCGCGCAGGAACTGGCGCGCGGGCATGCCGCGCTGGAGCGCCTCGTCGAGCGCGCGCAGGGCCTCCGCGGGGTCGTCCCCGACCACGGCCGCGAGCGTGCGGTGCAGCACGGCGCGGTCGCCCGTGCGGAGGATCTGGGCGACGTCCGTGGCCTCGATCGGGCCGGAGGCGAACGAGATCACCTGGTCCATCAGCGAGCAGGCGTCGCGCAGGGAGCCGTCGGCCTCGCGGGCCACGAGCCGGAGCGCGTCCTCGCCGACCTGCACCCCCTCGGCGGACACGATCATGCCGAGGCGCGCGACGAGCGCCGGGACCGCGATGCGCTTGAACTCGAACACCTGGCAGCGCGAAGCGATCGTCGCGGGGACCTTGTGCAGCTCGGTGGTCGCGAAGATGAACACGACGTGCGGCGGCGGCTCCTCGAGCGTCTTCAGGAGCGCGTTGAACGCCTCGGTCGTGAGCATGTGGACTTCGTCGATGATGTAGACCTTGTTCCTGTCGCGCGCGGGCGCGAACGCGACGCCCTCGCGCAGGTCGCGGATGCTGTCGATGCCGCGGTTCGACGCGCCGTCCACCTCCTTGACGTCGATCGAGATACCCGACGTGATCTCGTTGCAGGCCGGGCACTTGTTGCATGGATCCGCGGTCGGGCCGTTCACGCAGTTGAGCGCCTTCGCGAGCACCCGGGCCGCGGTGGTCTTCCCGACGCCGCGGATGCCGGTGAACAGGAAGGCGTGGCCGACGCGGCCGGTCGCGATCGAGTTGCGGAGGGTCTGGGTGACGTGCTCCTGGCCGACGATGTCGTCGAAGGTCTGCGGGCGCCACTTGCGGGCGATGACCTGGTAGGACATCGGGTGGCCCCGCCTTCACCTAGCCTGGAGAGTTTTGAAATGCCGGGGCGGAACACCCGCAACGCTGCTTACCGTTGCTTCCTTCCGGACCTGGCGGGGTTGCGCAAACATCACGCCGCCCCGCCCCGGCGAGGGCTACTATAAGGCGGCATGACGCGACCTGCAAGAGCGATCTTTCGCCGATTCGAACGGCGGCGTCAGGGACGATCCACGGCGAGCAGCCACGCGACGAGGGCGTCGCGGAACGCATCCGTGATCGGGGGGATGTGGCCGGATCCGACCATCTTCCACAGCTCCACGCGCGAGCCGTCGCGGCAGCCGGTCCAGGCGGTCCGCAGGGTCTCGGCGTCCTTCACGCCGACGTCGAAGTCCGCGTTGCCGGAGTCCTCGGCCGCTGCGTCGCACTGGTCCAGCGTCTTCCAGCGGGCGACCACCTCCTCGACGCCGGGGTACGCGGCGGCCGCGCCGTGGACCGGGCCCTTCTTTTCGCCGTCGTAGAGGACGGAGTCGTCGAGGGTGCCGTGGATCGCGAGGAGCGACACCGGCCGCGCGGGCTTGCAGTCCGCGGCTTCCGCGTAGGTCGAGCCCGCGAGCACGGCGGCCGCGGAGAACTCGCCCGCCGCGCGACAGGCGAGCCGGTGAGACATGTAGCCGCCGTTCGAGTGGCCCACGAGATAGACGCGGCCGGGGTCGATGCGGAACACGGACTTCGCCTGCGAGACGAGCCCGAGCAGGTACGCCTCGTCGTCCACGTCCGAGCCGAAGAAGTCGCAGCACGCGGGCATCGCGTTCCAGAACTTGAAGCCGTCCTTGTCGATGGTCCCGTCGGGCCGCAGCAGGATGAATCCGGCCTGGTCGAGCCGGAGGCTGAGCCCCAGGTAGCCGTCCTGGAGGAACCCGTCCGCCGAGTAGCCGTGCAGGAGCAGCACGAGCGGCCACTCGCGGTCGGGCGCGTACCCGGCGGGCACCACCACGGCGGCAGGCCTGTCGTCCGGACCGAGCGTGGAGGGCAGGTCCCCGGTCGCGTACTCGCCGGCAGGGTCCGGGGTCGAGTCCGCAGGCAGCGTGTCGCCGGCCGTCTCCGCGGCAGTGTCACCGGCCATCTCCGCGGCAGCGTCGCCGGCCGTCTCCGCGACAGTGTCGCCGGCCGTCTCCGCGGCAGCGTCGCCGGGCGCGAGGGCATCGGACGTGCCGCCGCCCCCCGGCGAGCACGCCGATACCCCGAGCGCCAGGAGCGCCGGGAGCCCCGGGAGCGCCGGGAGCGCCGGGAGCACCAGGAGCGCCAGGAACGCAATCCCCGGTCGCGACAGGCGCATGAGCACCTCCGGATCCACGTGCGGACTGCCGGATCAGGACGGGCAGCAGTACATGTCCGAGTTGTTGTTGGTCCCGCCGACGACGCAGCCCGCGGGGACGTTGCCGCGGCAGTTGTACGCCTTCGGCGTCCCGCCGGTGCAGGCGACGTCGAACACCGGGACCGCCATGCAGGGAGTGTCGGGCGTCGAGACCCCGTTGCAGTAGTTGTACGTGTGGTCCTTCTCCGACCGGCAGGGCATGTAGTCGATCTGGTAGTCCATGCAGTGCAGCCCCTTGGTGGCCCCGCACGCGAGGTACGAGTCGTTCGCCTCCTTGCAGGCGCCGCCCTTGCCGTCGGCCATCTGCTTCTGCTCGGCGCACTGGGTCATGCACTGGCCGGCGTACATGTCGCACTGCTTCAGGTTCGCGTCGGCCATGTCGCAGAACGCCTTGCAGCCGCCGGCTGCGGGCGTCCCGGTCTCGCCGGCCGGGTCCGTGCCCGCGGTCGCGTCCGACCCGCCCGACCCCGACTCGAAGCAAGCGCACACCGTCGCCGCAGCGACGACCATCGCGGCCCATGCCGCCGCCGCCGACCCGGAACCACCGAATCTCGACATGCTGCCACCCCTTTCAAGACCGCCGGTTCGCGAGCCGCCCGCCCCGGGCGGCCACGCCTCGTCAGGCGGGACGATATCCGACGTCGCTTGCCCGCGCAACGCGGCACGGGCCGGCACGACAGGGGGCCGCCACGGCAGGGGCCGCACGGCAGGGGCCGCATGTCCGGGGCGACACGGCGGGGCCGGCACGGCAGGGGCGGCACGTACAGGGCGGCACGGCAGGGACGGCACGTACAGGGCGGCACGGCAGGGGCCGCACGGCAGGGGCGGCATGTCCGGGGCGACACGGCAGGGCCGGCACGGCAGGGGCCGGCACGGCAGGGGCGGCATGTCCGGGGCGACACGGCAGGGCCGGCACGGCAGGGGCGGCATGTCCGGGGCGACACGGCAGGGCCGGCACGGCAGGGGCCGGCACGGCAGGGGCGGCACCGGCGGGAGGTTCCACGCGGCTCTCGCCGGACCCACGCCACCCACGCCACCACGCCACAGCGAAATGACAGATGGGGGGTCCGCAAGCTCCCATGCGGCCCTCCGACAGGTGCGAAAAAAAAGATCCGCCCCGGTTTTCCTGGGGATCCGCAGTGA
>VGRB01000103.1 GCA_016875475.1 Deltaproteobacteria bacterium | reverse complement strand
AAAAACGTGAACGAGGCGGACCCGTTCCTGATCCGGGCCATCGTCTGCGAGAACCTCGCGGGCGGCCTCGACCCGTACTCGGTCTGCGGGCCCCCGGGCGCGGTCGGCGCCGTGTTCCCGATCGACCTCGCCATCGGGTTCATGGAGACGTGCCGCAACATCAAGCGCGCGATCTTCGCGCCGCCGTTCAACGGCGAGAACGACTTCATCCAGTTCTGGTCGCGGCTCCCGGGCGAGCCCGTCCCGCTGAGCCAGATGATCCAGATCAACGCCGCGACGCTCAGGCCGATGGTCGGCACGAAGAGCAAGGCCCTGCGCGTGGTCTCGCGCGGGTGGGTCGGCCAGTCCGGCCACCAGATCACGGCGGTCATCGACGCGGGCTCCACGAACTGGCTGTACTGGAAGGAGAGCGGCTTCGACGCCGCCGCGGGGAATTGACGAAATGGGACACCGGGTCCTCGGGCTCACCTGGGACGAGCGGACCGTGCGGGTGGCGGTCATCGAGACGCGCCTGCGCCGGTTCGAGCTGAAGGCGGCCCACGAGATCGAGCGCGTGGTCGGCGGCGGCGTGCCGTCGGGCGAGCCCGCGTGGGCCGCCGAGGCCGCGTCCGCGGTGCCGTCGGGCACAACCGCCTCGTACGAGGCCGGGATGCCGGCCGCGCCGCCGCCCCTGTCCGTGGTCGAGGCGCTGGGCCGCGCGCTGCTGCCGCCGCTGTCGGGGCTCGACTCGGTCGCGATCGCCTACCCGGGCGACCGCGGCTTCGTTCGTCGCGTGGCCTTCCCCTTCAAGGAGATGGACAAGGTCGAGGCCGCGCTCCCGATGCAGATGGTCGGCCAGATCCTCCAGCCCGACGAGATCCACTGCGCGTTCGAGAAGGTCTCGACCGCATCGCACGGGACCGAGGTGCTCGCGGTCGCCGTCCGGCGCGAGGAGCTTGCCTCGTGGCTGGCGGAGCGCGCGGTCGAGGGGATCGACCCGAGGCACGTGTCGCTCGACGGCGTGTGCATGCTCGCGCTGGTGCCCTACCTGCCGGCCCCCGAGGGCGGCGGGGCGCAGATGGTCGTGTGGGCCGAGGGGTCCACGCTCGACGTCGTGGTGGCGGATGGGCTCCGGCCGGTGCTCGCGCGCTCCACGTCGCCCGGCGAGGCAGTGACCGCGGGGGGGACGGAGCCGTCCGCGGCGTTCCTGCGCGAGGTCGTGCTGTCGGCGGCCGCCGCGTCCGAGTCCGGCGCCGCGCTCGGGGCCGTGCGCGTCGGCGGGCCGCGCGCGGACGTGCTGGTCGGGCCGCTCCGGGAGGCGCTCGGGATCCCATGCACCGTGCTCGACCCCGGCGCGCTGTCGATCCCCGGGGCCGAGGCGTGCGTGGGCCTGTCCCCGGCCATGGCCAAGTCGGTCGCGCTCGCGCTGGCCGCGGCCGGCAGCGGGGCCGGCAGCCTGGACCTCCGCGGCGGGCAGTTCTCGCCGGAGGGGGCGCACGGGCTGCTGCGCGAGCGGTTCCGGTACTTCGCGGTGGCGCTGGCGCTGTTCGCGCTGCTCGGGATCGGGAACGCGGTCGCGAAGTACGTCGGGCTGTCGGCGGAGCGCGAGGCGGTCCGGGCGGACCTCCGCGCGTTCACCGCCCAGGTGCTCGGCAAGGAGCGCGACGATTTCGACGGCGTGCTGAAGACGATGAAGGCGCTGTCCGACGAGGACGTGCGCCTGTTCCCGCGGTGGACCGCGGTCGACACCCTGAACCGCGTGATCGGGGCGGTGATGGGGATGGGCAAGCGCAGCGATGCTTCGAGCGGTGCGGGTGGGGAGGGAGAGGGAGCGGGTACGGGCACGGGCTCGGGTACGGGTACGGGGATTGGTTGGGGACCGGGCCTGGGCGAGGAGGCCGGGGAGGCCGCCGGCGAGCAGGGCTACAAGGTCGAACTGGAGAGCGTCCGGGTCGAGCCTCGGGGCGCGTCGATGCGCGGCGAGGCGGACTCGATCGAGACGCTCGACGCGCTCGTGGCGAAGATGAAGACGGACCCGTGCTTCAAGGACGTGGTCACCGAGAGCACGGAGCGCATCCAGTTCGAGCGGCACCAGGGGTGGCAGCGGTTCGCGCTGCGGTTCACCGTGGACTGCTCCCCGAAGGAGGCGCAAAAGAAGCGCGCCGGCGGACTGCCGCCGGCCGGGGCGACGGCGCGTGCAACGGACGCCCCGGGCGCCGCTGACGCGCCGGCCAAGGCGAAGAGGGACGAATGAAGCTGCCGTTCGAGAACGTCGGCGCCATGATCTCGCGGATGACACCGCGCGAGCGGCGCCTGTTCGGCGTCCTGGGGGGGGTGGTCGTGGGCATGCTCGCCGCGATCACCTGGCTCGCGTCGTCCGCCGTGTTCGGCGCGATCCGCGAGGAGATCGCGCACGACCGGCAGGTGATGGCGGAACTGCTGGAGCTGGCCCCGCGGTACAGGGAGCTGTCCGACACGCGGAAGGCGGTCGAGGACGCGGTCCGCAGCAACCGGACGTCGGTCCGCGTCGCGGCGAACGAGATCCTGAAGCGGATGGAGCTGGTGGACGAGGTGCCCGGCGCGACCGGCAACAGGCTGTCGGACATCGTGTCGTTCGAGGGCAAGACCACCGACACGCCGGTCGAGTTCGGCAGGAAGGGGGTCAAGAAGCCCCCGAAGGCCAAGGGGAAGGAGACCGGCGGGATCCTGGAGGTGGAGCAGAACCTCGAGTTCCGGGAGGTCCCGGTCGTGGACCTGGTGTCGTTCCTGGACCAGGTCGAGCAGTCGAAGGACCTGCTGTTCGTGACCAAGCTGGACGCGGCCCGCAAGTTCAACAACCCCAGGCACGTGCGCGCGGTCGTGACCATCGCGACGTTCCAGTCCCAGGGCGAGGAGGTCGTCGAGGCCCCTGCCGCGGTGGAGGAGCCATGAACGCCGTCGTCGCATGGGCGAGGAGGCCCGCCGTCCTCAAGGTCGGCAAGGCCGCGGGCTACGTCGCGTTCGGCGTGGTCGCGTTCCTGGTGTCCGTGGTGCTGACGTTCCCGTCGGGGCGGCTCGCCGCGTACCTCGAGGGCCGGCTGTCCGCGGCCGGGCGGATCGTGACCATCGAGAGCGCCTCCCTGACCGGGCTCGGGTCGGTCTCGCTGTCGGGCCTCAGGGTCGAGCTCCCGCCGGAGCCGGCCGGGGGGCACCCGGCCGAGGCGCAGGCCGCGCCGCCGCAGAAGCGGTCGCTGTCCGTGGAGCGGCTCGACGTGTCGGTCGGGCTGTTCAGGCTGGTGTTCGGGGACGTGTCGGTGGACCTCGTCGCGCGCTCAGGGGGCGGCGTACTCGGGCCGGTGAGCGTGCTGAAGACGAAGGAGTCCGTGTCAGTGGACGTCAAGGACATCACGGATTTCCCGATCCCGGAGATGCCCCTGTTCGGCGTGCGCGTGAGCGGCGTGCTGAGCGGCAAGGGTACGCTCACCTACAACCTGAAGGACGGGCTGGCGGCCTCGACCGGTCGCGTCGAGCTGGCCGGGACGCGGGTCCGGGCGGTCAAGCCGGCGCTCAGGAGCGAGCAGTACGGCAGCGTGTCGCTGACCGACGTGGACCTCGGCAAGCTGAACCTCGTCGTGAACCTCGACAAGCGGTCGAACCTGCCCGCGTTCAAGTCGGAGCGACGCGCGCCGGGCGGCGACGCCACGGTCGTCCAGTTCGAGAAGGCCGAGATCGACGGGACGGACGTCAAGGCGCTGATCGAGGAGCACTCGGTCATCCGGACGTTCAACGGCAAGCCGCTCGGCGAGGGGCAGTTGAACGTCGAGGCCGCGTTCAGCCTGTCCGATCCGTTCTTCGACCGCAGCGTGAGCGTCGGGGGCGAGGCGCAGACGCCGAACCGGTTCCTGAGGACCCTGCTCGGGATGGACCCGCGCTGGAAGGCGGCGCAGTCGGGCGGATACTGGGGCGTGGTCTGCACCGGCACCCTGTCGCGGCCGTCGTGCATTCCGAAGAAGCCGTCGATCCGCGGCGGCGACTTCAAGGCGCCCGCCAAGGAGGAGGACCGCGGCGGGACCGACAAGGCGGAGCCCGCCAAGGCGGGGAGGCCCGAGTCGCCGCGCGTGATGCCGGGCGCCCCGTCCGTGCCGTCCGTGCCCGCGCCCGCCGTGCCGGTGACGCCGCCGCCGCGCGCGCAGCCGCCGTCGCCCCCGCCGGAGGAGCCGGCCCCCGCGCCGGCCGCGGAGCCGGCACCCAGGGCGGAGCCGCCGTCGATCGCGCCGCCGTCGGTGATGGGCGGCGTCAAGCCCATGGTCCCGACCGTGATCGGGCGTCCGCGCATCCGCCCGCCGGCCGGGGTCGAGGAGGGGGGCGACCAACCCGCGCCGTCGCCGGGCGGCGAGGGCGAAGGCACGGTCGCGCCCCCTGGCGAGGGTCAGGAGTGACCCCGTGGCTCGCGACCCCGACAACCCCGATCACATCGACCCCGCGCTGATCCGCTTCCTGGTCCCGGTCGTGGACGCGTTGTGCAGGGCCTGGTATCGCCTCGACGTCGAGGGCATGGACCGCGTCCCTCGCGGGGCCGCGCTGATCGTGGCCAACCACGACTCGGGCATCACCTTCCTCGAGCTGCTCGGCATGGGCGCCCGCTGGTACGCGGAGCGCGGGACCGGGGAGGTCCTGTCCGGGCTCGGCCACGACCGCATGTTCGACATCCCGGTGGTAGGGGACCTCCTGGCGCGGATGGGCGGGGTCAGGGCCACGCACGCGAACGCCGACGCGCTGTTCGCGCGGGGCCGCAAGGTGGTGGTCGCGCCCGGCGGGAACCTGGAGGCGTTCCGGCCCTGGACCGAGCGTGACCGCATCAAGTTCGGCGGCCGCAAGGGCTTCATCCGCCTCGCGGTGCGGCACCGCGTGCCGATCGTGCCGGTCGTCTTCCACGGCGGCCACGGCGGGTTCCTCGTGCTGTCCGACGGGGAGTGGATCGTGCGCCTGCTCGGCCTGCGGCGCCTGCTGCGCGTCGATACCTGGCCGATCATGATCGCGGCGCCGTGGGGCCTCGCGGTCGGGCCCGTGTTCCACCTGCCGCTGCCCGTGAAGGTCCGCGCGCGGTTCCTCGCCCCGATCCCGACGGACGGCCTGCCGCCCGGCGCCGACGCCGACCCGGTCGCGCTCGACGCGCTCTACGAGACGGTCACGTCCAGGATGCAGGCGGCGCTGACGGAGATGTCGAAGCCTACTCCGCCGGACTCCGCGCGATGAACGTGGACTGCGGCTTCGTGGCCAGGACCCGCTTGACGTCCGACCACGTCACCACGCGGTTGCGGCCGGCCTTCTTGGCCTGGTACATGGCCTCGTCCGCGCGGCGGAGGACCTCGTCCAGCGGCGGCGCCTCGTCCGGGGCCGCGCCCGCGACGCCGATGCTGATCGTGACTGCGAGCGTACCCCCCGCGGGCCCCGGGTTCGGGGCGGACGCGGCCTCGACCGCCCCTCGGAGCCGCTCCGCGAGCACCGTGGCGCCGGCCTCCGCCGATCCGGGCGCGAGCACCACGAACTCCTCCCCGCCGTAACGGGCGACCACGTCGGCGCCGCGGATCGTGGTCCGCAGCACGTCGGCCACGCGCTTCAGGACCGCGTCGCCGGCGGCGTGGCCGTGTTCGTCGTTCACCCGCTTGAAGTGGTCCACGTCCGCCATCAGGAGGCTGACCGGCCGCCCGAGGCGGACGCACCGTTCGTAGTCGTCCTTCATGCCGGTGCGGAGCGCCCGAACGTTGTTCAGGCGGGTCAGCTCGTCCACCAGCGACAGGTCCTTCAGCGCCCGGTTCTCCTCTTCCAGCAGCGCGGTCCGCTCGCGGACGACCTGGTCCATCAGCGACCGCATCCGCCGGACCTCCTCGAGGAGCGCCCGGTTCTCGAGGCGGACCTGCTGGTGCTGCACCGCCCTCGCGACCGTCGCCCTGAGCGCGGCCGCGTCGAAGGGCTTCCGGAGGTAGGCGAAGATCTGGCCCTCGTTCAGGGCGCGCACGATCGCGTCCAGCTCCGCCCACCCCGTGACGAGCACGCGCACCGAGTCGGGGTACAGGACGCGCAGCCGCGACACGACCTCGTCGCCGGTCAGCCCGGGCATCCGCTGGTCGCACAGCACGATCGCGGTCGGGCAGGCCTCCAGGATCCGGATGGCCTCCTCGCCGCTGGACGTGCAGATGACCTCGTAGTCGTCGGAAAGGAGCGCGTCGATGACCGCGAGGTCGCCTTCCTCGTCGTCGATCGCCACGACCGTGTGCCGGTCCGCCGTGCCGCCCGTCTTCACCGTGCCCGTTCCTCGTTGCGAGGCCGCTGCGGCAAGGGTACACCCGGGCGTTTGCGGGCGCCAAGCCGGGCGCCATGGGGTCTCATGCGGGGACCAGGTCGGCCCCCCGCTTCCTGAGCAGCACCGGGCCCGCGTCGAGCGTGCGGACCCAGTACAGGTCGGGGGGGAGGGCGTCGTACCGAGGCAGGGGAGGGGGCTCCTCGCCGAGGCCGAGCTTCATCAGGGCGTACGGGAAGTTGGCGCCGGCCGCGGTGTAGAAGTGGTGCGTGGTGCCGAGCCTGCCGGCGTTGATCTCGGTCGGCAGGATGCGCCCGTCGGCCGCGGCCTTGAAGTCCACGAACGCGGCCCCGTCGAAGCCCGGGTCGATCGCCAGGATGGCACGCGTGCCCAGATCGTTCAGGTCCGCGCGGTGGACCGTGTGGCTGATCGCCGGGGCGCCGGTGATGCCGCTCGGGCTGACGTGCGGGATCACGTAGGCGTCCCGCTGGCGGCCCTGGCTGGTCACGACGCGGCCGCGGTCGAGGATCGCCAGGAACGTCAGGTTCTCGCCGGGCAGGAACTCGGACGCGACGAACGCCCCCCAGCCGTCGTGGAAGTCGATCCAGCCCCGCGCCTGGATCGGCCGCGTGCAGGGCAGGGCGGCGCCGCCGACCCCTCGCCCCGGGATGCCGGCCCCGCGGAACCAGATCGGGCGCGTCCGGATCTCGTCGAACGCGCGCTCGACGTCGGCCTCGGTCTCGATCGCCACGGTCTGCGGGACCGGGATCCCGGCCTCGGCCCACCGCTTCCACGTCAGCCACTTGCTGGCCGCGACCTCCTGGGTCGCGAGCGACGGCACGCGCATGGCGGCCGCGCCGATCGCGTCGGGGCGGCGCGTCAGGACCATCATCTCCAGGCTGGAGTTCGGGAACACGTACGTCAGCCGGTGCCGGTCCACGAGGTCGCGGATCGCGGCGGCGTAGGCGTCCTCGTCGCGCGATCGCGGCACGAGCGCCGCGACGTCGGTCAGCGCCAGGTGCACGTAGTACGGGCTCGCGTCGCAGCCGACCGTGAAGACCGGCTCCGGGCACATCCTGAGCCCGCGCGTGAGGTTCACCGCCCCCGGCCCCCCCGCCCCCGGAACCAGAACCCGTTTCTCGATCACGGTTCCCTACCCCACCTCGAAGTACTTGCAGAACACGAACGCCCCCTCGATCTCCAGGTATCCGTCGGCCTCCATCAGCGTCCGGTTCGGGTACCCGAGCGAGCACTTCCCCGTCCCGGGCGCGAAGTGCTCGCAGTCGGGGCAGCGATAGACGAGCCGGAACTCGACGCGCTCGCGCCGGAACCGCTCGACTTCCTCGGGACTCGCGGCGTACGGTCTCACGGCGTCTCCATCGGGGGGCGCGGCGCGTCGTTCGGCTTCCCGATCCGGGCGCGTGCCGCGACGACGGCCGGTGCCTCGGACGCGGGGGGGAGGAGGGCCAGCCCGTCCGCCGGGCGGCCTGCTGCGGCGAGCATCAGTGCCGCGACCGCGGCGGCGTCGGGGTCCCCCGCGAGCGCGGCGGGCACGAGCCAGTCAGCCGCCCCGGCCGGGTCCCCGGCCGCGCACGCTTCCGCGGCCGCGGTCCACGTGACCACGGGCGGCGGCAGGAACCGGTCCTCGGCCGGGACCGCCTTCGGGGGCGCCACGTAGACCGTGGCGGAGAGCGACTTGCGGATCGCCGGCGCGCGGCAGTCGGTGCGGGCGAACGACCCCTCGAGCGTCTTCAGCACCCCCCCCCACGCCGCGGCCAGGGCGCGGGCGGCCTCCCGGTGACTGCCGCGTGCCGCGAGCGCCATCCCGCGGCCGTACGGCCCCTTGGCGTACGGCTCGCGCGCCTCCGCGGACGGCAGCGGAACGGCCGCGCAATCGGGCAGCGGCTCGGCTCCTGCTATACTCCCGGCGAGGGCGGCCAGGACCGCGACGGCGATGGTCGGGAGGCGCATCACGGCGTGATTATAGCCGCGAACAGGATGGCCGGGCCGTTGGTCGTGGCCGCGCTGCTCGGCGCGTCGCCGGCGGTCGCGAACCCGGCGACGCCGGGGGCGGCCGAGGCGGCCCGGTCTCCGATCCCGCCGGACGGCTCGTTCTTCCGCGTCACCGTGGACGGGGGGGTATCGCCGTTCACCTCGGTGTCGCACGACGTGACGGTGCGCGGGCGCACGGTCGTGGTGACGCTCCAGAAGGAGAGCCTCTGCCGCCAGGGCCAGCGCGAGCGGGTGCGGCTGCTGGACGGGCCGGAGGCGGCGGCGGTGCTGGCGGCCCTCGCGGATGCGGGCGCGTGGTCGGTCGCCGCGCCGCCGGGCGCGGTCCACGGGCGGGCACGCGACACCGCGGCGCCGAGGGACGCGCCGCGCTGGGAGGTCTGGTACGCATGGGGCCGCGAGATGCGGCGCTTCCACGTGGACGAGCGGACGCTGCTCGCATCGGCAGGGGTGCTCGCGGTGGTGACTGCGGTGCGCGAGGCGGTCGCGTCCCGCGTGGAGCCGCTGCCGATGCGCGACGCGTACCACCCCGCGGACCGGGTGGGGTTCCTGACCATGACCGCGTCGGAGCCGGCCCGCGCGGTGCTCGACGGCTGGGACGCGTTCAGGCTGCCGGTGGACGGGCTGGACGTGGCGGAGGGGGAGCACAAGGTGAGGGTCGAGGGGACGAGCGGAAAGCGCCGGGAGTTCACGGTCCGGGTCGTGGCCGGGACCGGGACCCATGTCCACGTGGTTCTGGAATGACGCGGGCGATCGTCGTTGTCATGGCGCTCCTGTTCGCGGCGCCGGTCGCGGGGAAGTGTCCGAAGGGGACGAAGCGGCTCCAGACGAACGTCCGGAAGGGCGAGTCGCTCGCGGACGTCGCCGGTCGGGTCGGCGTGAAGGCGGCGGACCTCAAGGCGTGGAACCTCCTGCGCAAGGACGAGGTGCCCGCGGGCAAGAACCTCGCGTACTGCGTGAAGAAGGCGTCCGGGTCCGTCGGCAGCCCGAGCCACGGGAAGCTGGTCGGCGGGACCAGCGTGGACGGCGACGGCGACAAGGCGGGGGCGGGCTTCGTGATCGGCGCCGGGCGGACTCGACTGTTCGGCACGGCGCAGACCGTGAAGCACCTGAAGCACTGCATGGCGGTCTACCGGGCGGCCTACCCCGACAAGAGGAAGGCGCCGCCCGTGAACGTCGGCGACCTGTCCGCGAAGGACGGGGGCCCGGCCGGCCCGCACCTTTCGCACGAGAGCGGTCGCGACGTGGACATCGGGTACCTGACTAAGCCACCGCAATCAAAGGGAAACTTCGACCGCCAGGCGACCGGCGCGGCGGACCTCGACGTGCCGAAGCAGTGGGTCGTCACGAAGTGCTTCCTGGACAACCCCGAGCTGAAGGCCATCTTCATCGGGTCCGGGGTGCTCGGCGCGTTGAAGGCGTATGTCGGCAAGGTCTACCGCAAGCGGCCGGCCATGAAGGACAAGTACCTGAAGGCGCTCGGCCGCTACGCGGTCCCCGACGGCGAGCACCTCACCCACATGCACGTGCGGTTCAGGTGCCCCAAGTCGGACAAGCATTGCGTGGACTAGCGGGCAGGGGTGCTTCCACGTTCCCGTGCTAGAATGCCGCCGCCCGGTGCCCCCGGCACCCTTCGAGGATCGAGCATGCGCAGGACGTTCCTCATCGCGGCGGCGGCGGCGGCGGCCGCGGTCGGCGGCTGCTCCGACAAGGGGGAGAAGGCCGGCAAGCAGAAGGCCGCGGTCGAGGCGCGCAAGGCCGCCATCGAGACGGAGGTCGACGGCATCCTGCAGAAGTGGCTGGACGAGATGGTGGGCAGGCTGCCGGCCGACGTGAAGAAGTACCCGAAGGCGAAGAGCCCGCTCGTGCACTGGCGGCTCGACTCGTTCGGGTTCGACTGGCGGCGTCCGGTCGGCGCGGCGATCGTCAAGGCGAAGGGCACGCCGTTCGAGAAGCACTTCGAGGGCGTCTCCGAGTTCTTCGACGCCATGGAGCAGTTCTGGGGCAAGAAGATCGACTTCAAGGACTACATGGCGGCCTGGGACGCCCTGAAGGGGACCGCAAGGTCCAGGCTCATCAATCTCCTCGCGGACTTCGACCACACCTTCGTCCACCTCGAGGCGTTCTACGGCGCCCAGGACATGGACGGGGACGACCGCGCGATCTACTTCTTCCGCCACTGGCAGGTCGCGTTCCACTTCCCGCGCGAGTACAACGAGGCCGTGTCCCAGTACCTGGAGCGCCTGTGCAAGGCGAAGATGAAGGACTACTGCTCCACCGTCCCGTTCGAGAAGCTGCACTTCGCGATGGAGCGGCCATACCTGACCGAGGTGAAGCGGATCGTCGGCGAGTTCCTCAAGGCCTACCCGGACTGCAAGCTGAACCGGATCTACGAGCCGTTCCTGGCCGAGGTGGACGGCCGGATGAAGAACCTGCCGACGTTCACCGAGGACCCGGTGATGCCCGCCTCGCTGTCGAAGAAGGACTACGTGGGCGACGTCGTCCTGACCGTCCGCAGGACGGGAATGGAGTACGAGGACCGCACGATGCTGGCGATGAAGCCCGACGCGCCGTTCGCGCTCCCCGCCGCCGGCGATCTGGCCCGGGCCGCGGCCGCGATCACGAAGCTCTCGGACTCGCTCGAGAAGGAGCGCGGCCCGGAGAACATGGAGGTCATCCGGCTCGACATGGACCGCGAGGCCACGATGGGAATCGCGGCGTGGGTGACGTCCACCTGGTCCAGGTTGCCGGCGCGGTTCCTGACGTTCGGCGCGCGGCGGCGCGTGGACGGCATCGACAAGGGCACCGTGATCGGGCGGCTGCAGTTCCGGGACGTGCCGTTCGGCAGGCGCGCGCGCGACCTCGACGGCGCCAGGCTCCAGTGCCAGGACATCGGCCAGACGACGGATGCCGCGGACCTCGCGTCGAAGTTGAAGACGGCGGTCTTCGTCGCCGGCGAGAAGCTGCTCGCGGGCGAGGTCTCGGGCGACAAGGTCACCGGGCTGAAGCCGGTCGACGCGGCCGAGGCGGCGAAGCGCCTGCTCGCGTCGGACTCGCTGCTGGCGGTGCGCGACGGCGTGACGGTCGAGCGGTTCCTGTCCGTGCTGGAGCCCGCCATCGTCAGGTGCAAGGACCAGCCGCACTGCTCCGTCATGGAGGACCTGACCCCGCGGATCCGGGTCGAGGTCTGCTCCGGCCGCTAGGGGCAATCTCGGAAGGGGACGCCACATGCGAACCATCACGATCCTGTCCGCGGTCGTCGCACTCGCCGCGACCGGCGCGGCATGCAAGGGCACGAAGAAGGCCGAGCCCGCCCCCGCCGCGGCCCCCGCCGAGGCGCCCGCGCCGCCGAAGCCGACCCCCCCGAAGTCCGCGATGGACGAGGTCCGGGACGCGGTCAGGGACTTCGTGTCGCTGCTCGCGGACTGCGACAAGGACTGGTTCGCGGACGTGAAGCCGGAGCGCCTGGACAACTGGGATCTGCCGGTGAACGTCAAGGCCATGGAGGCGAACTGCGACCGGCTCCTGCCCATGTTCGAGACCGTGCTCGACAAGGGCGCCTTCCGGAACGCGCTGCTCGACGACTTCATCCGTGCCGCCGCGCTCGCGTCCGACCACTACCTGTTCCTGGGCTTCCGCAGCAAGAAGGTCGGCGTGCGGGACAAGGTCGCGTTGAAGGCCGAGATCGCGGGCCTGCGCGACGGGCTCCGCGCGGACGTGGCGAAGCTGAAGGAGTCGGTCGGACAGGTGCTCGGGATGGACGACGTGGCGATGCGGCAGTACTCGTCGCACGCCGACGCGCTTCCGAAGGCGGCGGACGCGGCGCTGTCCCGGTTGCGCGCTGACGTGAAGCAGTGGATCGAGCAGCCGGTGAAGGACGCGAAGCCGACCTGGCGCTACAGCCTGCGCACGTCGGAGACGATCGCGTCGCGCGCGGTTGCCGCGGTGCGGTTCAAGGGCGTGGGCGGCGCGATGACGGACCCGGCCGACGGGCTCGCCGGGGCGTTCGCGTCAGCGGTGAAGTTCTACACCGGCAACTACTTCGACACCGAGGAGAAGGAGGCGGCGAAGTACGTGAACGCGGTGATCCGCGCCGACGGTCCGTACCGCCTCGCCGCCCGGAAGGCGCTGAAGCCGTGACGGTTTCCCGCCCGCGGACCGGCGGGAGACTCCGGAGGGAGAACGATGGTTGGGGAGCCACTGGTCGGGATCCTGATCGGCAGCCCGAGCGACCGCGGGATCGCGGACAAGGTGCTCTCGTCGCTCGCGGAACTGGGCGTGCCTGGCGAGGTGAAGGTCCTGTCCGCGCACCGGACCCCGGACCTCGCGGTCGCCTACGTGTCCGCCGCCGAGGGCCGCGGGATCCGCGTGATCGTGGCCTGCGCGGGGATGGCGGCGCACCTCGCGGGGGCCGCGGCCGCGCACACGCTGCTGCCGGTGATCGGCGTGCCGGTCGCGTCGGGGCCGCTCGCCGGCGTGGACGCGCTGCTCTCGACGGTGCAGATGCCGCCGGGCGTGCCGGTGGCGACGGTCGCGATCGACGGTGCGCGGAACGCCGCGTTCCTGGCGGCCCGCATCCTGGCGCTCCAGATCCCCGGGGTCCGCACGGCCCTCGAGGCCGCCCGGGCCGCGGACCGCGAGAAGTACGACAAGGTGTGACGGATGGCAGGTGGAATCGTCGCCAACTCCGGATCCATGGCCGCCTGGCTCGGGTTCGGCGCGCTGGTGATCGTCCTGCTCGCGCTCGATCTGTTCGTGTTCCACAAGAAGGAGCACGCGGACAGCCACCGGCAGGCGCTCGGGTGGAGCCTGTTCTGGATCGCGATCTCGCTGCTGTTCGGCGCGGGCGTCTGGATCTGGGACGGCGCGGACAAGGGCCTCGAGTTCCTGACCGGTTACGTGGTCGAGAAGGCCCTGTCCGTGGACAACCTGTTCGTGTTCATGGCGACGTTCGCCTACTTCCGCGTGCCGGCGGAGCGCCAGCATCGCGTCCTGTTCTGGGGCGTGATCGGCGCGATCGTGATGCGCGGGTTCTTCATCTTCATCGGCGGCGCGCTGCTGCACGCGTTCCACTGGGTCATCTACGTGTTCGGCGCGTTCCTGGTCGTCACGGGGGTCAAGCTGCTGTTCGAGAAGGAGCACGGCATCGACCCCGAGCACAACCCCGTCCTGAAGCTGTTCCGGCGGTTCGTGCCCGCCACGAAGCAGTACCACGAGGGCCGCTTCCTCGTGCGCGACCCGGAAACGGGCCGCCGCCTCGCGACGCCGCTGCTGTTCGTGCTGGTCATGATCGAGGCGTCGGACGTGATGTTCGCTGTCGATTCCGTGCCCGCGGTCTTCGCGGTGACCAACGACGTGTTCATCGTCTACACCTCGAACATCTTCGCGATCCTCGGGCTGCGCGCGCTGTACTCGCTGCTCGCGGCCTACATCGCGAGGTTCTCGCACCTCCGCTACGGCCTGGCCGGCGTACTCGCGTTCGTGGGCGTCAAGATGCTGATCGCGGACTGGTGGCATGTCCCGATCCTGCTGTCGCTCGGGATCATCGCGCTGATGCTGACTGCCGCGCTCGTGGCGTCGGCGATATGGCCGGGCAAGCCGGAGCCGCTGCCGGACGGGGCGGTCGCCGTGCTGCCGGAAGAGGACCGGGCGGCGGTCGCACCGGGGGCGGTCACCGCCGGTGCCGAGGGTCGTCCGGGGACAGCGGAACCCCCGCCGCGATGATCTCGTCGGCCATCTCGTCGAGCTTCGGGTTCGTCACGTCCCCCCGCGCCCACACCGTCCGGTCGCCGAGCTGGTAGGGCTGGTAGTCGAGCGGCAGGAGGATCTCGCGCCCGCCGCGGAAGTACTGGTCGAGGTAGTAGCCGAGGAAGTCGAGCGCCAGGTCGCGCGCCTCCGCGTTCGACAGGGGGTGCTCCTCGCCGAGCGGGACGCGGACGTCGATGTTTC
>VGRB01000102.1 GCA_016875475.1 Deltaproteobacteria bacterium | reverse complement strand
CCCCGCGGCGGCGGCGAACCCCGACTGGGACGCCGCTGCGGCGGGCGCGGACGGCCAGGACGAGTACGAGGCGGACTTCGTCGCAGGCGCGGGCGGGCAGTTCGACTTCGCGTTCCGCTTCACCGCGGACGGCGGCGCGACGTGGACGTACTGCGACCGCGACGCGGGCGAGGGCAAGGACGGCTCGCAGGACGGCTACCACGCGGCGGACGCGGGCGCGATGACCGTGACCGACCCGTGCGACCCGAACCCGTGCGACGACCCGCCCCCCCCCGAGTGCATCCAGGAGGGCGGCCCGACGCTCAAGACCTTCGAGTCGCCGGGCGCCTGCACGGTCAAGGGCGGCCTGCCGAAGTGCGACTACCCCCCCGTGGACGTGGAGTGCGCGGACGAGCAGAAGGTCTGCGTGTCCGGCGCGTGCGACGACCCGTGCGACCCGAACCCGTGCACCTTGCCGCCGGACGCGACGTGCGCCGGTGACGGGCACACCTTGAACGGCTGGGCCGCCACCGGCGTGTGCGCGCTCGCGGCGGGCGAGGTGAAGTGCACGTACCAGGCCGCGATTTCCGACTGCAAGGACTCCGGCGAGGTGTGCGACGCGGGCGCCTGCGTCGAGCCCCCCGACCCGTGCGACCCGAACCCCTGCACGACGCCGCCGGAGCCCGCCTGCGACGGCGACACGCTCACCACCTACGCGCCGCTCGGCAACTGCACGCCGGACTACGTGACCGCGCAGTGCGACTACCCGCCGGTCCCGGTGGACTGCGCGGACTCCGGCAAGCTCTGCAAGGACGCGGCATGCCTGTACCCGGCGCCGGGCCCGGGCGACCTCGTCATCACCGAATACATGGCGAAGTCCCAGGCGAATGCCGACCCCGGCGAGTGGGTCGAGCTGAGGGCGCCGGCGCCCGCGAAGGGCTTCGACCTGCGCGGCTGCAAGCTCACCGACATGAAGGCCCCGGCGGTCGACTCGCACACCTTCGCCTCGTCCCTTCCGATCGAGCCGGGCGATTTCCTGGTGCTCGCGAAGAGCGCGGACCCGATCGAGAACCACGGCCTGCCGTTCGACTACGCGTACTCGGGCTTCAACCTGTCGAACAGCCAGGACGAGATCGTGATCGAGTGCGGCGGGGACCGTGTGGACTCGATCGAGATCCCGGCCGTGCCTTCGTGGATCAACGGCATCTCGTCGCAGCTCGAGCCCGGGAAGAGCGCGGCCGAGAACGATGACCCGGCGAACTGGTGCTGGTCCATCCCGATCTACGGGACGGCCGGCAAGCACGGCACCCCCGGCGCGGAGAGCCCGAAGTGCCGCAAGGCCGTGGACTGGTGCCGGTTCCAGGGCCCCGCGTCCACGACCCTCCCGCCGGACGGCGAGGTCGCGGTGACCGGACGCGTGGCGATCGCGGGCATCACCGACCTGACCGACGGGATCGACGCGTACCTGCCGATCCGCGCGCAGGCGGGCCGCGGCCCCGACGGTTCCGCGCCCCCGACGGGCTGGACGTGGGCCGACGCCACGCCGACCGCGGGCTGGGACGCGGTCGTCGCGAACGACCCCGGCCGTGACGAGTACGGCGCGACCCTGAAGGCCCCGGTCGGCGCGTACGACCTGGCGTTCCGCTTCTCGCTGGACGGCGGAGCGACGTGGACGTACTGCGACATGGACGCCGGCGCCGGCAAGGACGGGTCGGAGGACGGGTACGCGGCGGCGAACGCGGCGTCGCTTGTCGTGGACGACCCGTGCGCCCCGAACCCCTGCACCACCCCGGATCCGGCCACGTGCGACGAGACCGGCCTGAAGGTGGTCGGGAGCGTGACGCCCGGCACCTGCACGCCGAACGGGCTCCAGTTCTCGTGCGCCTACGCGCCGAAGGTGACCGCCTGCCCGCAGGGGCAGGTGTGCGCGAACGGGGCGTGCGACGACCCGTGCGACCCGAACCCGTGCACCGAGGCGCCCCCGCCGGTCTGCGACGCGGACGGCATCCGCCTGAACACGTTCCCGGCGACCGGCACGTGCACGCTGGACGGACTGCTCCCGAAGTGCGCGTACGTCCCGATCGTGACCGACTGCTCCGAGACCGGCCGCACCTGCAAGGACGGCGCGTGCTTCGGGGTCGTGATCCCGAAGCCCGACACGGCCGGGCAGGTCATCGTGAGCGAGGTCATGGCGAGGGCCGACTTCGGCGACGTGCACGACGGCGAGTGGTTCGAGGTCTACAACGCGAGCGGCAAGGATCTGGAGCTGGAGGGCTGCACGATCCTGGACGACGGGACCGATTCCCACGTCATCGCGGGGACGCTCGTGTTCGGGCCGGGCGATCGGCTCGTGCTCGCACGCAGCTCCGATCCCGCGAAGAACCACGGCGTGCCGTTCGACTACGTCTATTCGAACGTCACGCTCGCGAACGACGGCGACGAGATCGCGCTGAAGTGCGGCAACATCGTCATCGACCGCGTGGCGTGGGGGGAGGGGGTCACGGTCCTCGGCGGGTCGGCCCAGCTCGCGCCCGACAAGCACGACGCGGTCGCGAACGACGACGTGGCGAACTGGTGCTTCTCCCTGACCACCTACGGCACCGACAACAGGTTCGGCACGCCGGGCGCCGCCAACCCCGCGTGCACGTGGACGGTCGGCTGGTGCCGGTACCAGCACCCCCCGGCGTTCTCCGTGGCGGTCGGCGCCGAGTCCGAGGACGTCTTCGGCCGCGTCTGGGTGCAGGGCGTCACGGACCGCAGCAACAGGAACGACCCGGTGCCGCCGCTGGTCGCCCAGGTGGGCTTCGGCCCGGTCGCGAGCGAGCCTTCCGGGGCCGGGTGGACGTGGGTCGCCGCCGCGCCGAACGCCGGCTGGACCGCCTCGGGCGGCGAGGCCGACAACGACGAGTACATGGGCCGGCTCGCCCCTGCGGCGGCGGGCACGTGGGCGGTCGCCTACAGGTTCGCGCTGGACGGCGGGCACAGATGGACCTACTGCGACAAGGACATGCGCGGCAGCGGCGGCGCGGACGGATCCGCGGACGGATACCAGGCGGCGAACTCCGGCGCGATGAGCGTGTCCGACCCCTGCACGCCCAACCCGTGCCTGATCCCCCCCTCCCCCGTGTGCGACGCGGACGGCAAGACGCTGATCTCGAAGGTGCCGCCGGTCACGTGCTCGATCGTGGGCGGGAACGCGCAGTGCAACTGGACGACCATGACCCAGGACTGCTCGACGGTCGGCATCTGCGACGCGGGCGCGTGCGTGCCGATCCCGATGCCGTTCAAGAACGAGATGGTGATCACCGAGTTCATGGCCCGCTCGGACAGCGGCCAGGGCGACAAGGGCGAGTGGGTCGAGCTGTACAACATCTCGGGGAAGCGCCTGAACCTCGGCGGCTGCCTGCTGAAGGACAACGGCTCGAATTCGTACACGATTCCGTCACCAATGCTCGTGGACGCGGGCGCGTACCTCCTTTTCGCGCAGAGCGGCAACGCGGCCGAGAACCACGCGCTCGTGGGGGTCAACGCGGTCTACTCGAACTTCACGCTGTCCAACACCGGCGACGCCATCATCCTGAACTGCGCCGGCGTGGACGTGGACAAGTTCGTCTACACCAGCAACGTGGCCGCGCCGCTCGGCAGGTCGTTCCAGCTCGACCCGACGAAATACGACGCCATCCTGAACGACACGGTCGGCAACTGGTGCGCGTCCTCGACCACGTTCGGGACGGCAGGGAGCTGCAGCCGGTACCAGACGCCGGATGCGCCGACCGACTGCTTCGGCACGCCGAAGGCCGCCAACGTCTCGTGCGGGCTCCCGTAGCCGCCGCCGACCGCACCCGTCGAGTCACGCGAGGGCCTCCTGTCCGCACCACGCAAAGCCTGGATCTTCCTGGCGATCGGGCTCGTCGCCGCGCTCGCCTGGGGCGAGCCGATCACGGCCCGCGCGGTGGGGGGCTACGTGCTGCGGGTCGGTCATCGTGCTGGCGCTGGACCGGACTGCGCCGGCGCCGCCGGCAGAAGGGTGAGCGTCCCGGCCGCGTCCGCGACGATCTCGTCCCAGTCGCTGATCATGGGCTCGTACTCGCCGCGCAGCCACTTCGCGTGCTGGTCCCGGTAGTGCGGGGCGCCCGGCCAGCCTGACGATCCCGTATCGACGATCCAGCGGCCGTGGCGGATGTCCGCGAGGTCCACGACCATGCGCCACGCGGGGCCGGCCACGGCGCGGAACGGGTGGGCCCGGTTCCCGAGGTCGAAGTGCGACTTCCAGACCGAATCGAGGCCGCCCCCGACCTCCGCGGCGGGCAGGTTGACCATCTTCGCGAGCGCCTTCTTCCCCCCGAACGGGTGCCGGATCGCGATGTCGTGCAGTCGGCCCCACCGCCAGAGCGCGGGGTCGGTCCCCTGCGACTTCGCCAGCAGCCCGACCGCGCGGCCGAACGCGCGGCGCAGGCCCTCCGCGCGGGTCTCCACCGCCTCCGTGCCGCGGACGTCCCACACCGGGTTCGCCGCGTCGAGCACCCAGCCGTCCACCGCGTTCGTCGAGTAGCGCTGGGACAGGATGAACTCGAGCGCGGGGGCGTCCACCTCGTCCGCCAGGGCCTCCACCGCGGCCTCGCGGAACGTGGCCTGGAACACGGCCGCGCCCGCGGACCCTGCCGAGGCGTCGAAGTCCCACGTCGCGAGCACCTCCAGCGCCTGCCGCTCCAGCGGGGACAGGTCGCCGCGGACCGCGTCGAGCGCGCTCACCTCGGCCACGATCACCGGCGCGAGCGCGCGCCCCCGCAGCAGCTTCACGTCGCGCTGGATCGCGCCGAGCGTGACGGTCGTGTGCTTCCCGGTCGCGGCGATGCGCTCGCGGATCCGGTCCACGCGCCACGAGGGCGCGCTGTCCACCTGGATCGGCGGGCCGACCGCGCCCGGCGGCTCCACGAGGTTGTTCGCGTGCGCGAGCACGGTCGCGCCGCTGCCCGCGGCGTGCGGCATCGCGTCCGCCGGGACGAAGGCCTTCCAGTCGTACCGCGCGTCCCAACCGGGGATCGGGAAGGTGCCGCGGTGCGCCTCCCGGATCGGCACGCGGCCGACCACGAACAGCGCCACGTTTCCGTCCACGTCCGCGGCCGTGAAGGTGCCGACCGGGGCGGCGACCGCGGAGAGCGCGGCGCGCAGCTCGTGGACGTCCCGCGCGGTCGCGGCGCGCAGGATCGCGGCCATGGACCCGCCGAGGTCGCCCGTGTCCCACCGGATGGTCACGAGCGGCGCCCAGGACGGCAGCAGGCCCGGGATCGCGTCCGCGAGCGCCGGCCCGTTGCGCGTCCGCCGGATCTTGAAGCGCCGCGGCTCGATCGTGCGCTTCACCCGCACGCCGATCCCGACCTCCTCGGTCGTGACCGCCTCGTCCGCCTTCTCCACGCACAGGTCCGCCGAGTCCGCGACCGTCGAGGTGTTCCCCCACGCGACGCGCTCGTTATGGCCCGCGAGCACCCACGGGATGCCCGGGACCGTCACGCCGATCACGTCGATCCCCGGGCACGCCAGGTGCTGCTGGAAGAAGAACGACGGGACCAGGTGGGCGAGGTGCGGGTCGTTCGCGAGGATGGGCTTGCCGGACGCGGAGCGGTCCCCGGCGACCACCCACGCGTTCGAGGCGCCGCCGGTCAGCCCCAGGCCCCACCCCCCTTCCGCGGCCTCGGGCCGCGGCGTGGGGGCCGCCGCGGCCCGCCCAGGACTGAACGGGACGGCCGCGGAAGGGGGGGGGGCCAGGAACATCGAACGCAGTTCGGGCAACACCGAAGGGGGCAACACCGAACCGGCGGCACCGGCGCGAATGGAAGGCTCGCCCGGGCAGACCTCGGGGGGGTAGATCGCCTCGGCGCGCTCCCACCCCGCGTGGAGCGCGAGCAGCAGGCGCGACGCCTCCTGGTGCCAGTTGTGCGTCAGCGACCACGCGACCAGCCGGCCGACCGCGAACGAGTCCTCGGGCGTCCAGGGGTCCGGGTCCACGTCGAGCAGCCGGTGCTCGAACGGGACGTACAGCCTCGCCGCCGCGTTGACCCCCGCCGCGTAGGCATCCAGGAGCGCCCGGGTTTCCGCGTCCACGGCCGCCGCGTCGCGCGCCGCGGCCCGGTCGAGGCCCCAGGCGCGCATGGACAGGTCGAAGTCGACGGTCGTGCCGGACATGAACGGCTGGTCCCCGACAAGCTCGGACACGCGGCCGCGCGCGATCCGGCGCAGCATGTCCATCTGGAAGAACCGGGCGCGGCCCTGCGCGAACCCCGCGGCGCGCGCGAGGTCGGGGACGCTCGCGGCGCGGACGTGCGGCACGCCCGCCTCGTCGAGCACGATCGCGGCAGGCGCCGCGAGCCCGGCGACCCTCACCTCCGCGTCGTCGTCGCGAGGCCACTCCTTCCAGAGCTTGTACTCGACCAGCTCCGAGGCGGCGCACGACCACATCGCGACCAGTGCCGGCAGCAGGATCAACGACTTGCGACCCATGCACTCCCCTACCAGAACTTCATCGGTACGCGGATCCCGGTCGTGACCACGTTGGACCCGCGCGTGTTCTTCCCCCCGATCCACGTCTGGTTGCGGTAGCCCGCCATCAGCTCGATCGGGGCGCCCACGCGCAGGAGGCTCACGCGCAGCTCGCCCGCGAGCACGTTCTTGTACCCCGGGCGCCAGACCTTCTCGCGGTCCCAGTCCCACAGGGGCGAGTCCGACTCCCAGTCCGACTGCCCGACGTGGACGTGAGTGTAGCGCAGGGACACGGTGACCAGGGGGGGAAGCTGCTCCGCTCGTGACGGATCCCCCTTCACGATCCAGGTCGCGCGCGCGGGCCCCTTCCACGGGACCACGTCGAGCTGGAGGGACGCGCCCGAGAAGTCGCCGGGGTCGAGCGTGTAGGTCGGCCCGACGTACGGCTCGTACCCGAGCAGCAGCGGGTGCTTCGTGCCGCGCGGGGTCCGGTACTCGTGCCGGAAGAACGCCTCGTAGAACACGTCCACCCCGATGGTCAGCCGCCCGTCCAGCTCCCGCACGAAGGTCTTGTCCGCGGACAGGTGGACGCCGAACTCGCCTTGCGAGTGCAGGTCCCACGCGGTGGTCCCGGCCGCGACGATCTCCTCCGGGTCCGCGGGGGTGCCCGTCGGGATCGCGCCCATGACGGTCAGCGCGAGGTGCAGGCCGTTGCGCCTGAACCAGGGCGCGTGGTCCGAGAAGCGCCAGCGCGCGCCGATGACGATGTCGGACAGCACCCCCCGGTTTCCCGACCAGTGCCCGGGCCGCGGCTGGCCCATGCTGGCCGCCCACTGCCAGAAGTCGTCCTCGGAGTAGGCGCGGCCGAGCGCCTGCTGGAAGTCGCCGGCACGCCACGACAGGTCCGGCGACACGGTGTTCAGGACCACGACCGGCACCGCGACCGCGACCGACAGCCAGTCCGTCACGCCGTAGGTGAGCTGCGTCACGAGGATGCCGAACCGCACGCGTGCGTCCGGCACGATCACGCCCTGGAGCCCGCCCCCCGGCTCGTAGCGCCAGACCGGGTCGATCAGCGGGCCCGCGCGGCCCGAGTCGTCGTAGGCGCGAGACAGGTCCGCGAGGTGGAAGACCTCGTCGAGCACGAAGGTGCCCGCGGGGGGGGTTTCGGTGAACCCTGCGTGGGCGAGGGAAGGGAACAGGAGGAGGAGCAGGAGCAGCGGGCTCGGGCTCGGGCATGGGGACGGGAAATGCCGGGGGACGGTCATGGCGCAGCCCCCGCCGCAAGGGCCCCGAGGTCGATCTGCACGAACGGGCCGTCGGTGGCGGGGACCTGGCCGGCGGCGACGTGGAGGCGGCGGTCCGCGGGCTCGAACACGACCGCGTTCATGCTGTCCCGGACGTCCACGAGGTCCGGCACGGACAGGATCGCCTGGAGCGCCGGCGCGTCGAGCGTCCCGCGCGCGGCCGCCACCCGCTCGGCCAGCACCGCGGCGGCGCGCAGCGACCGGAAGTAGAAGCTCGTCCAGTAGCGCTGCGGCCGGATCTCGATCAGCCCGAGCACGTCGACCGAGATGTCCTCGGTCCGCTCGACCGCGTGCGACGCGAGCAGCAGCTTGTCCTCGCCCGGCGCGGGCCCCCACGCGCAGTACCCCCCGTCCGGCGAGTCCAGGATGTCGGTGTCGCGCTCGACCGCGACCATGCCGCCGTCCGCGTCCGCGAGCACGAAGTTCCACCCGAACGAGCTTTCCATGCCGCGCAGCGCCTCGGCGGCCTCGTCCGCTCGGGTCGCCCGCGCGAGCGCCTCGCGCCCCATGATCCCGACCGGCGTGCCGCGCGCGAGCAGCTTCGCGTCCCCGAGCGAGAGGAGGTGGTCCAGGATCTGCTCGACCATGCCGTTGTCGAGCGAATCCGACAGGTTGACCGCGTACGCGAGGCCGTCCGCGTTCATCCCCGAGAACCCCCAGACCACGCCGGTCCAGCCCACCACCGCGAACGGACGGCCCTCCGCGGGGCGGTGCACGAAGACGACCGAGTGCTTGTGCGAGGTGTTCGCGTCGAGCATGGCGAAGTTGTGCGCCAGGCGCGGCTTTCCGTCGGGGGTCTCGGCGCCGCGCACCGCCGCCGCGACGGAGGGGGGCTGCGTGCGTCCGTCCCGCTCGCCGCGGTTCGGCACGTCGCGCGCCGCCTTGCCGTGGCCGCGGGTCGTGAAGACCACGCGCTCGTCGCGCATCCAGCGCGCATGGGTCGGGGGGGGATCGGAGACCGCCGACAGGTCGCCCGCCTGGAGCAGCAGCGACACGACCGCGCCCTCCGCGAACCCGCCGTCCGGCGCGAACGTCACCTCGGTCCGGTCGCCGTCCGGGGTCGCGACGGTGCGGACGGCGAGGCGCGGGTCGCCGGACGACGCCGAGATCACCGTGAGGTCCCACTGGAGCCGGACGGACGCGGGATCGACGCCTTCGGGCGGCGGTCGGTCGGGCTTCGTGGGGTCCGAGACCGCGGGCAGGTCGCGCAGCAGGAAGGTGACGCGTGCAGCCGGGGGGACCTCGACCATGGTCGCGTGCGGCGAAGGCTCGTACGGGTCCGCCCGGCCCTCGCCCGCCTCGTCGGTCTCGCCGTCTCCGTCGTTGTCCGCCCCGTCCCCCGCCAGGTCCCCGAAATCGACCGACACGAGCCGCGGCGCCTGCATCTGCCGGATGAAGAACGTGATCGCCCGCATGTTGAACAGGGAGTCCATGAACGTGTTCAGCAGCAGGATCCGGTCGTACGGGACCCCCGATCCGTCCGCGATCCCGCGCATCTCGTCGAGGTACGGCTCGGGAATGGACCCGGCGAGGCTCCGGCCGCTCCGCACGAGCAGCTCGTACGAGAAGCGCCCGTCCCCGTACTCGGGCTTGCGGTACTCCGGGAGCACGCTCGCGATGTCCGGCTGCTCGCGGTTCAGGTAGGGGAGCAGGCTGGTCTCCAGCAGCCGCGTGTAGAGCGACCGGATCTTCGACGCGAACAGCCGCCCGTGCTGCACGCCGCGCTCGTAGGGGGTCCCGGTCAGCACGACCACGTCGAAGGTGGACGGAGGCTCCGCCGCGCCGCAGGCGACCGCGCAGATCGCCGCGAGGACGATGCCGGCGCGCCGCGTCATGCGAGCACCCACGCCAGGAAGATCCCCACGTAGTTCGCGAGCGCGAACCCCACGATCCCGCTCGCGATCCCGGGCAGCACGACCGCGCGGTTCCCGATCGACTCCGCGACCGGCGTGACGAACGCGGGGTTCATGATCGTGGCCGCGCTCGCGACCAGCATGGTGTCACGGTCCACCCGGAACAGCGCGCCGAACGCGAACTGGAGCGCGACCGTGACCCAGATCTGGAGCGCGCAGAACGCGACGAGGTCGAGGCTGCCCTCGAAGACCCGCGCGAAGTCGGCCATGGCGCCGGTCGAGAAGCAGAACACGAGCAGCACGTAGTGGCCGGTCCCCCAGGTGCCCGGCAGGCGCCGGACCGCGGGCACGAGCGAGGCCGCGACCGCGAGCGTGGTCAGCGCGAGCATTGCGACCGACATCTCGAAGCCCGGCGGGGCGAGCGCGCGCGCGGCGAGGCCTGCGGCCGACACCACCGCGGCGAGCGCGAGGCCCGCGACGCGGTGGCGGAGGCGCACCGGACCGCCCTCCCCTCCCGCGGCGCCGAGCGTGCGGTCGCCCGGGAAGGGCGCGAGGAACCGCGCCACGAGCCGCGGCCCGACCGAGAACACCAGCAGCACGTAGAGCGCCGACCACAGCAGGTCCGCGGCGTTCAGCGCGACGAACGTCTCGGACGGCACGCCGAGCGCGACCCCGATCGCGGCCATGTTCGCGGTCCCGCCGGCATATACGCCCGCGAGCATCCCCGCCATGTCGGGACCGCGCGGCGCGGCCTGACCGTATGCGACAACGGTCACCGCGCCCGCGACCACCACGCCCGCGACCGCCGCGGCGAAGGCCCGCACCGTGGCCCCGGCCATGCGCAGCCACGCGACGATGTCCATCGAGAAGACCACGAGCGGGATCGCGAGCGCGATGCCGACCGACGCGACCGTGTCGGTCACGCCGGGGTCCGGCTTCCACAGCGGCTGGTTCGCGACCAGCATGCCCGCGACGTAGCAGATCGTGACGGGGCCGACCGCGCGCGCCCACCGCCACCGCGCCCCGGCCCACGCGGCCGCCGCGGGGAAGGACAGGAAGAGCGCGACGGCCGGGATCCAGCGCTGCGCGACCTCCGCGACGCCGGTCACGATCGCTCAACCTCCAGCATCTGGCCGAGGAAGTCGATCACGATGTCCTTCGCGAACCCGCGGTCGGGCACGGTCCCGAGCATCCCGTAGATCGCGGCCATGCCCGACACGCCGTCCGGGGGCGGCCCCGCCGCTGCGACCTCGGCGGCGGCGCGCAAGTCGGCCAGGAACGCGTCCGCGACCGGCTCGTGCGCGGGCGTCACCATGCAGTGCAGGCTCGACGGGAGCTGCTGCCGGTCGAGATGCCAGCCCCGATCCGCCATGACGTCGCCGACGACCTGGACGTCGAACGTGTCGGACCCGAAGGCGAACACGCTCGCGGGGGGGGTGCCGAGCACCTTCAGCCCCGGCACCGCGGCGACGCCGTCCTTCAGGCGCTGCGCCGTGGCCGCGATCCGGCGCGCGAGGTCGAGGTAGCCCTCCTCGCCGAGGCGGACCATGGCGGCCCAGGCCGCCGCGATCCCCCCGCCCGGGCGCGTCCCGGTCATCGACGGCGAGCCGTACAGCCCCCCCGGCCAGTCCACGGTCGCGAAGAACTGGTGCTTCCGCAGGGCCGCGTCGCGGTAGATCACGGTCGAGGCGCCCTTGGCCGCGAACCCGTACTTGTGGACGTCGGCCGACACGGACGTCACGCCGGGCACGTCGAGCCCGAAGGCCGGGATCGGGTGGCCGAGCCGCCGCAGCCAGGGCAGCAGGAACCCGCCGAGGCACGCGTCCGTGTGGAACAGGCTGCCCCGCTCCGCCGCGATCGCGGCCATCTCGGCGATCGGGTCCACGACGCCGTGCGGGTACGCGGGCGCGGATCCGACGACCAGCACGGTCGCGCGCCCGACCGCCGCCCGCACCGCGTCCACGTCCGCGCGGAAGTCGTCGCGGACGGGCACCTTGACCGGCTTGACGCACAGGTAGTGCGCGGCCTTGTCGAACGCCGGGTGCGCCGTGACGGGCAGGACCATCTCCGGCTCCGCGACGTCGGGCTTCTCGGCGCGGGCCCAGTCCCGGGCGGTCTTGACCGCCATCAGGATCGACTCCGTCCCCCCCGACGTCATGGTCCCCGCGGCGTTCTCGTCCCCCCCGAGCATCGTGGCGGTCCAGCGCACCACGTCCGCCTCGAAGCGCCTCAGGCTCGGGAACGCCCCGGGCGAGAGCCCGTTCTCGGCCATGAACATCGCGTACGCGTCGCGCAGCAGGGCCGAGTGGTCGTCCCCCGCGTGGTAGACGAGGCTGAACGTCCGCCCGCCCCGCCAGTCCGCGTCGTCCGACGCCGCGTCACGCATGGCCGCGAGCACATCGTCCGCGGGCAGTCCCCGAGGGGGCATCCGGCGCTTCTCCGGCTCCGTCACGTCCGGCCTCCGGGATTGCGAACCGGCGCCGATCCTGCCAGGGACACCGCGGTGGCACAAGGGGGCTCGGCTTCCCCAAATCGTCGGTCCGACGCAGCCGGGGGCGAGCGGATGGCCGAGCGGTTTCGCGGATCCCCTTTGCGGCCCCCGGGCCGCAAAGGGGGCCCAGGGCGGCCGCCGAAGGCGGCGGACGTGAGCACCGGCCGATAGCAGCGCTATCGGACGGCGCGCAGCGCGCCAGATCCACGAAACAAGCCGGCCACGCCGCCGCCCAACGGCAAGGAGGCCCGACGATTTGGGGCTTCCGTGCGGAACCAGTCGAACTCGCACCCACGGCAGCCTGCAACAGCCGTCGGAATCCGGATCCGGCGCGTCTACCCGGTCCGCCCGTGCCTCCCGCGTCGCCTGGGCCGCTCGCCGCGATCGAGCAGGCAGCCACGCACGAGCCGGTGGCCGCCTTTCGTGATATCATCCTGCCGGAATGGCGGCCAAAACGGCAGGATGGTATCGGAATGCGTGAGTTCCGTCGCCTTGTCGAAGTCCCCGGACGCTCCTTCTTCCTGTTCGGCCCACGCGGCGTCGGGAAGAGCTTCTGGCTGCGCCGTGCGCTGGAAAGCCGGCGGGTGTTCGACCTGCTGGACACGCGCTTGCAGCTCGAGTTCGCACGCGCGCCCTACCTGCTCGAGGCCAGAATCGGGGAGGTCGAGCCGGGTGCGTGGATCTGGCTGGACGAGGTGCAGAAGGTCCCGGCGCTCCTCGACGAGGTGCACCGGCTCATGGAGACACGAGGGCTCCGTTTCGCCCTGTCCGGCTCCTCCGCCCGCAAGCTCCTCCGCCAGGGTGCCGACCTGCTCGCCGGCAGGGCAATCACGCGCAGGATGGAGCCGCTGTGCTCGCGGGAGCTCGCGGACGCCTTCGACGTTCGTGCGTCGCTGGAATGGGGTTGCCTTCCGCTCGTGGTGGGGGATCCGTCGAACGCGCGGGACATCCTCACGTCCTACGTCCACACCTACATCCGGGAGGAGGTTCGCGAGGAGGGACTCGTCCGGAAGATCGAGCCGTTCCTGCGCTTCCTGGAGGTCGCCGGGATGATGAACGGACGGGTGCTGAACGCGGAGAACGTGGCGCGCGACGCCCAGGTTCCGCGGCGAAGCGTCGTTTCGTACTTCGAGATCCTGGAGGGCACCCTGATGGGCCACCGACTGCCGGCCTGGCAGCCGCGGATCGCCGTCCGCGAGGTCGCGCACCCGAAGTTCTACTGGTTCGATCCCGGGGTGGCGCGGGCGGCCGCCGGCATGGCGTTCGAGGCCGCAGACCCGTCATGGCTGGGCTTCAGCCTCGAGACCCTGGTGTTCCACGAACTCCGCGTCCACAACCACGTCGCCGCGAGGGAGTGCCGGATCGCCTACTACCGCACGCGGGCCGGCGCCGAGGTGGACTTCGTCATCGAGAGTCGCCGCGGCACGGGCGACCGCAAGCCGCAGGTGGTGCTCGTCGAGACGAAGCTCGCGAAACGCTGGGACCGCTCGTGGGAGTCCGCCATGCGGCACGTGGCCGCGAGCGGCAAGGTCGAAGTGGCGGGGATGTATGGAGTGTACCTTGGCGAATCGTCGTACCGGTTCGACGACGTGAAGGTGCTGCCGGTCCGCGAGTTCCTCGATGCGGTGCACGGCGACCGGGTCTTCTGACGGAGCACCCTGGGCCACCTGCACGGCCGGCGCGAAGTGGAGGTCACACGCACAGGCGCCCGAAGCAGGCGGGCTCGGCGCAGTCGGGCGCGCCGCGGCCGTCGCTGTCGAGGGTGTCGAAGCAGTCGCACCCACGGCAGCCTGCAAGAGCCGCCGGAATCCGGATCCGGCGCGTCTACCCGTTCCGCCGCTCTCGCTTCCCGAACGCCTGGAAACCTTGGCGAATGAGGGGTTGCGGTTCAAGACCGGCGTGGCCGCGCTCCGCCTCGAGGCACTGGAGGTACAGGCACCTCAGGAACGGCCTGCCCGGCGCCTCGTACAGGTGCAGTGCGCCGCCCTGGCATGTGTCCCAGAAGCGGCAGTCGGCACACTGGCCCGCGCGGGCCCAGGATCGGTCGCGAAGGGTGCCGTAGCCCTGCTCCCAGACCGTCTTCAGCCGGTCCGTCCGGACGTGGCCCTGGTCGAACGCCTCGGACAGCTCGGGGCAGGCGCCGATCCGGCCGTCGCAGCGGATGCCCGCGACCGTGATCCCGG
>VGRB01000101.1 GCA_016875475.1 Deltaproteobacteria bacterium | reverse complement strand
GGCGCCATGCCCCGCCCGTCCGGCACCCGCGACGGCGTGACCAGGTTCACCACGCCGAAGAACGCGCCGGTCCCGTGGAGCACCGACCCGGGCCCCCGGACCACCTCGATGCGGTCGATCATCCCGAGGTCGGTCAGCAGGTCGTGCTGCACGTACGAGGCCCCGATCCAGTCGTCGTTCAGCGTGTGCCCGTCGAGCTGGACCAGCACGCGGTTGTTGTACGGCCCGAACGGCGTGACGCCGCGCACGCCCAGAGCCGGGTAGACGCCGTCGTCCGTCAGGTAGACGCCGCGCACGCCGCGCAGCGCCTCGGCCACGTGCGGGTATCCGAACGCCTGGATCTCGGCCCGCGGGATCAGGGTGACCGACGCCGGCGCGTCGCGCCACGACTCGACCTGCCGCGACGCCGCCTCCACGTCCTCGTCCGGCAGCAGGACCGCGTCGACCGTCACGCGCTCGCCAGCCCGCACCTCGACGTCGCGCGCGAACGGGTGGAAGCCCTGCCCCTGGACCTCCAGCCGGTGGCGCCCCGCGGCGACGCCGTCGACGACCGCGGGCGTGAACCCGACCGCGCGCCCGTCCACGAGCACGAGCGCCTCCCGCTCGTCGGACTGCACCACGATCGTGCCACCCGCGACCTCCAGCGCCACCTGGAGCGCGACCGTCCGGTCCGTCTCGACCCGGACGGTCCGCTCCATCGGCAGGTAGCCGTCGCGCGTGACCACGACGTGGCGCGAGCCCGCGGACACCAGCAGCCGCGACGGCACGGTCCCGACCACCGGCCCGGTCACGTCCTCCACCCGCACGGTCGCGCCCTCGGGCTCGCCGCGCACGTCGATCCACCCGCCGGCCAGCACGAGCCCCGTCTCCAGCGTCGCCTCGCGGCCCGCGGTCACGGCGACCTCGTCCTCGATCCGGTCGTGGTGCCCCGCCTTGGCCAGCACGATCCGGTACCGGCCCGGCGCCAGCGCCAGCGTGGCCGGCGTCACGCCCCACGAGCCCAGGTCCTTCCGGTCCACGAAGACCGTGGCCCCGGGCGGGTCGCTGACCACCCGCAGCAGCGCGACGTGCGAGCGGATGCGCACCAGCGCGCGCTCGGTCTCGGCCCGCGCCTCCTGCGTCGTCCCCTCCACGAGCGAGGCCTGGTAGTACCGGTAGGCCTCGACGTACTGCTGGAGCTGCTCGAAGCAGCGCGCGATGTTGTGCCGCACGTTGCGGTTCGGCGCGAGCCGGTCGGACGCGAAGTAGTGCGCCAGCGCCTGCCGCCACTCGCGCCGCTGGTAGGCGTCGTTCCCCAGTTGGAACAGGACGTTCGCCTCGTCGGCGACCCCGGTGCCCGGCTGCTCGTCGGCGCGCGCCGCGGGGGGGGTCGAGACGGCCGCGAGCGCCGCCGCGATGGCGAGGATGCTGGAACGGGTCATCAACGCTCCATCTTGATGTCGCTCTTCGGGGGCCGGGGCGCGGGCTTCGGGGCACGCGGGGCCGCGGACGGCTTCGGAACAGGAGCGACGGGTGCAGCCATCGGCGTCGCAGGGGCGGTCTCGACGACAGGCGGCGGCGTCACGACGGCTGCCGGAGCCGCGGCGGGGACGGGCACCGGGGCCGCGGCCGGAACGGGGATCGGTGCCGCAGGAGAAGGCGCATCGCGCCACAGCAGCAGCCACGCGAGCCCCAGGATCAGCCCCGCGCCGATCCCGGCCGCCGCGGCCGCGGCCCACCGGAGCCCTCCACCCTTCGCGGGCGGCGCGAGTCGCGAGGACGGCGCGACGCGACGCGACGCGGCCACCACCTGCCCGCGCGACGCGGCCGCCACCTGCCCGCGCGGCGTGGCCGCCACCTGCCCGCGCGACGCGGCCGCCACCTGCCCGCGCGGCGTGGCCGCCACCTGCCCGCGCGGCGTGGCGACGTTCGTTGCGGGCGTCAGGAGGGGCGCGTCCCGCAGCGACCCAGTGTCGGTCGCCGCCGGCACGTCGAGCCTCGTCGGCGCGTCGCGGGCGCCGTCGTCCCCCGCCGTCGCCGCGGGGGCGGGTCTGGCGGATCCGGTGCCGAGCCTGCCGGCGCCGCTCGCGGCCTCCTTCAGCGCCTCCACGAGCGCGCCGATCGTCTGGAACCGGTCCGCGGGCATCCGCCGCATGCAGCGCATCACGGCGTCCTGGAGCATGGCGGGCGCGGACAGCGACGGGAGGGCCTCGCGGAGCGGGATCGGGTCCGACTCCAGCTGCGCGACCACGACCGCGAGGTGGCGCGGCCCGTCCGCGGCGTACCGGAACGGCGTGCGTCCCGTGAGCATCTCGAACAGCAGCACGCCCACCGAGTAGATGTCGCCCCGCTGGTCCATGGCCTCGCCCAGGATCTGCTCGGGGGGGAGGTAGCCGGGCGACCCGACGAACGTCCCGTCGATGGTCAGGCTCTCGCCCGTGTCGCGATCGCGCGCGCCCTCGCCCACCGCCTTCACGAGCCCGAAGTCGAGCACCTTCACGAAGTCGCGGTCGTCGCCGCGTCGCACGAGCATGATGTTCGTCGGCTTCAGGTCCCGGTGCACCACGCCCGCCGCGTGCGCCTCTGCGAGCGCGCCGCAGGCCTGCTGCGCCACGTGCACCATGCGGCGCCACGGGAACGGACCGTCCGCGATGATCGCCTCGCGCAGGGTCCGGCCCTCGAGGTACTCCATCGCGATGTAGAACTGCTCGCCGTCGCCCGCGCGCCCGTAGTCGTGGATCACGACCGTGTTCGGGTGGACGAGCCGCGACGAGACCGCGGCCTCGCGGAAGAAGCGCTTCTCCTGCACGCCGGCGGGCACGTCCGGGTGGGGGTGCGGGGTGAGCACCTTCAGCGCGACGGGGCGGCCGAGCGGCTCCTGGCTCGCGAGGTAGACCCGCGCCATTCCCCCCCGGCCGATCACGCGGCGGACGCGGTACTTGCCGGCGACCAGGGTCCCGGCGAGCGGGTCGTTCGCCTCGATGTCCGGGACCGGGTCGTCCGCCATGCGCGATTCCTCGCGACGAGCGTAGTCCAGGCCGGGGGACGAAGGCAACTGCTGCCCTCCCCCGAGCGCCCGGCCGGGGTTCGCGTTGACGCCTCACCCGCGATGAAATAGGCTCCCCGACCATGAACCTGACCACCCAGGTCCGGGGCCGCAGCTTCACCTTCCGCGACGTCAAGGACGTGCTCGCGAAGGCGAACGAGCGCAAGAGCGGCGACGAACTGGCGGGGGTCGCCGCTGCGAACGACACCGAGAGGGTCGCGGCCCGGCGGGTGCTGGCGTCGCTCACCATCCGCGACGTCCGCGAGAACCCGGTCGCCCCGTACGAGAAGGACGAGGTCACCCGGCTCATCCAGGACGACCTGGACGCGAAGGTCTTCGCCCGCGTCCAGGGCTGGACGTTCGCGCAGCTCCGCGAGCACGTGCTCGCTCCCGGGACCACGGGCGACGACCTGCTCAAGCTCGGCCGGGGGCTGACGAGCGAGTGCGTCGCGGGGCTCGCGAAGCTGATGTCGAACCTGGACCTGGTCTCGGCCGCGTCGCGCATCCGCGTGGTCACGCACGCGAACACCACGCTCGGGCTGCGCGGCCGCTTCGGCACGCGGCTCCAGCCGAACCACACCACCGACGACCCGCACGGCATCCTCGCCACGACGATGGAGGGCCTCTCGTGGGGGGCAGGCGACGCGCTCATCGGCGTGAACCCCGTCACCGACACGGTCGAGGCGACCGTCGCGGTGCTCGAGCTGCTGCACGACTTCACGCGCTCCTGGGGCGTCCCGACGCAGCACTGCTGCCTCGCCCACGTGACCACGCAGATGGAGGCGCTGAAGCGCGGCTGCCCGATGGACGTGCTGTTCCAGAGCCTCGCGGGCAGCGAGATATCCTGCAAGGCGTTCGGCATCACGATCGCCATGCTGGAGGAGGCGCGCGCGATGATCCGCGAGCGCGGGACCTCGACCGGCCCGAACCAGATGTACTTCGAGACCGGCCAGGGCTCCGCGCTGTCGTCCGGGGGAAACTGGGGCGCGGACCAGCTCACGCTCGAGGCGCGCAACTACGGCCTCGCACGCCATTTCGAACCGTACATGGTCAACACGGTCGTCGGCTTCATCGGCCCCGAGTACCTCTACGACGGCAAGCAGGTCGCGCGCGCCGGGCTCGAGGACCACTTCATGGGCAAGCTGCACGGCCTGCCCATGGGCTGCGACGTCTGCTACACGAACCACATGGAGTCGGACCAGAACGACCTGGAGAACCTCGCGGTCCTGCTGGCGACCGCCGGCTGCAACTTCTTCATGGCCCTCCCGATGGGCGACGACGTGATGCTGAACTACCAGTCCACCAGCTTCCACGACGACGCGACGATCCGGGAGCTGCTCGGCCTCCGGCCCGCGCCCGAGTTCGAGCGGTGGATGGAGAGGATGGGGTTGATGAAGGACGGGAGGCTGACGGGGTTGGCGGGGGACATGAGGTTGTTCCTCTAGAGCAGGGACGGGGACGAGCGGGCACGGGCACGGACACGGACACGAAGGGGCCTCGGTGATGGACGAGCGGGAGCTGAGGGAGCTGGTCAGGGCGGTGGTGGTGAAGGCGATGGAGTCCGCTCCCGCGTCCCCATCCCCCAGGCCGCCCTCGGGCGGCGGCGTCCAGGCCGCCGCCGCCCGCCCGAAGTCGAAGGGGACGGGCGGCCCGGGGGAGGGGGAACGGACCAGGCTCGCGAAGCGCGTCGCGGAGTGGACCGGGGCGCCGCTTCCGGTGCCCCCCGCCATCGCGGGCTGGAAGCCGGCCGGCGACCGCGCGTTCTACATGTCCCGCACGCCCGCGCGGCTCGGCGTCGGCGCGGCCGGCACGCGCTACCGGACCGCGACCCTGTCCGCGTTCCTGACCGACCACGCGGCGGCCCGGGACGCCGTCGCATCGGAGGTTGATCCCGAGATCGCGAAGCGGCTCGGCATGGTCCGGCTCCGCTCCGCCGCGAAGGACCGGTCGGAGTTCCTCCGGCGCCCCGACCTGGGACGCCGGCTGTCGGAGGAGTCCGCCGAGGTCGTCCGGAAGCAGGGGATCCGCTCGCCGCAGGTCCAGATCGTCGCGGCGGACGGCCTGTCCGCGACCGCGCTGAACGTGAACCTCCCGCCGGTGCTGCCGGCGCTGACCGCGGAGTTGCAGCGCGCGGGCGTCAGGCTCGGCACGCCCTTCGTGATCTCGCTCGGCCGCGTCGCGTCGGCGGACGAGGTCGCGCGCATCACGGACGCGGACGTGCTCTGCCTGCTCGTCGGCGAGCGGCCCGGCCTGAAGACGGCCGAGTCCATGGGCGCCTACGTGACGTACATGAAGGTGAAGCGGTTCACCGAGGCGCTCCGCAACGTGATCTCGAACATCCACCGGGGCGGGCTCGTCCCCGAGGAAGGCGCGCGCCAGGCCGCCGCCCTGGTCGTTCGGGCGCTGAAGGAGCGCCGCACCGGCGTGGACATCACGCCTTGACGGGAACCATGGTCCTCGAACCGATCAAGCCCGAGGTGCTCGCGGTCCGGATGATCCCCAACGTGGACCCGCAGCTCGCGGCGCGGCTGTCTCTGGACCCGGTGCGCCACCGATCGCTCGGCATGATCACGTGCTCCAGCGACGACGCGCTCTACGCCGCGCTCGACGAGGGCACCAAGGCGGCGGACGCTGACGTGGTCTATGCGAAGAGCTTCTACGCCGGCTCCGCGCACGCCTCGGGCCCGTTCTCGGGCGAGATCATCGGGATGTTCGCGGGTCCCGACGAGGAGACGGTGTCGTCCGCGGTCCAGGCGACGCTCCGCTACCTCGAGGCGAAGGCATGGTTCTTCGCGGCCGACGACGCGGGCCGCCTCGCGTTCTTCCCGCACGTCCTGCCGTCGCTCGGGCGCTACCTGTCGAGGCAGGCGGGCGTGGAACCCGGCACGCCGATGGCCTACCTGATC
This sequence comes from Deltaproteobacteria bacterium, assembly GCA_016875475.1. Lineage (GTDB taxonomy): Bacteria > Myxococcota_A > UBA9042 > DTJE01 > DTJE01 > VGRB01. The sequence goes on along the minus strand of VGRB01000101.1, from coordinate 8,373 downwards.
GCCCCGCCGATCGAGGCGACGCTAGGGCTCGACGCCGCGCTCAAGGCCGCGAGGGTCGAGCTGAAGGTCCACTACCCGCCGCCGTCCGAGACCAACTTCTCCGGCGGCCTGCTCGTGGGCGACCTGCCCGAGGTCGAGGCCGCGGCGCGCGCCTTCCAGGCGACCGTGCTGGACCTCGCCGCGCGTCCCCGCCTGCTGACGCCGCTCCCGGAGCTGGAATGCCTCGCCGAGTCGTTCGGCAAGGTCGCTCACCGGCGCGGCGCCGCGGCCGTGGCCCCGAAGCGCTACCGCCTGTGGGGCAGCGGCCTCGACGTGGACGAGAAGCCGGCCGGGTACACGCACCTGTTCGACGACCGCTCGCTCGTCCCGAAGACGCACCCCGCGATCCGGTTCCGCGGGCGGCTCGACCTCCTCCAGGCGCAGGTGCTGGAGGCCCAGCTCGCCGCGACGCAGGAGGGCCACTCCGGCGTGGCGCGCGACCTCGACGACGTGCTCCGGTGGCTGCGCGGCGCCATGGCGTCCGAGGTGGTCGGCCGGCCCATGCCCGAGCTGGCCGTGTCCGGCCTGACCGCGGAGGACCTGCACCGGGTGTCGCACGACACCGTGAAGTACCTGGGCGTCGGCTGGGTCGTGCCGGATGCGTCCATGGGCGCGACCGCGGTCCGCCTGAACCTGCTGCGCGCGACATGCCGCGACGTCGAGATCGCGGCGTTTGACGCGTTCGGCCAGGGCGGGCACCTGTCGCCCGAGACGCGCGACGCCCTCCTGCACGGGCTGAACCGCCTGTCCAACGTCCTGTACGTGCTGGTCTGCAAGGTCGTGGGCGTGGTCAAGTCGCGCCCCCCCGCAACGGAGGGCTGAGCCGTGTCGCGGAGCCTCGTCATCGGGATCGCGGGGGGGTCGGGCTCCGGCAAGACCACCGTGGCCGAGCTGATCGCCTCCGACTTCCGGGAGGACCGGGTCGTCCTGATCAGCCAGGACAGCTACTACAAGGAGTTGGGGCACCTCCCCCTGGGGACCCGCGCACGGGTGAACTTCGACCACCCCGACTCGATCGACTCGGACCTGATGGCCGACCACGTCCGGCGACTCCGCGACGGCGAGACGGTCGACATCCCGATCTACGACTTCGCCACCCACAACCGCCGGCCGGAGATGCGGCACCTGGAGCCGCGCGACGTCCTGATCGTGGAGGGCATCCTGATCCTCGCGCTGGACGAGGTCAGGAGCCTGCTCGACGTGAAGATCTACATCGACACGGACGACGACATCCGGTTCATCCGCCGGCTGAAGCGCGACATCCACGAGCGCGGCCGGACCGTCGATTCCGTGATCGACCAGTACCTCGACACCGTCCGCCCGATGCACCTCGAGTTCGTCGAGAAGAGCAAGCGGCGCGCGGACATCATCCTGCCGTGGCGCGACTTCAACACGGCGGCCGTCGGCATGGTGATCAACATGGTGCGCGGGTTCGTGGAACTGGATCAGCCGGCGCGACCCGGATAGCGGCTCCGCGAGCCGCGTCACGGACTCGAGCAGCGCCGCCGCGGCCTCCCCGGCCCGCTGGACGAGGTGCGGCCTGGCCGCCGTGATTCCCCCGGTACCCGAACCCGAGCCCGAGCCCGTACCCGCCCGTTTCGTTCCTGTATAATGATCCCGTCTGCTTCGGGAGCCGGGTCATGAGGACTCTCATCGCGGTTCTGGTCCTGGCGGCCGCGCCCGCGGTCGCGCTCGCGGGCGACTGCAAGACCGACGCGGATTGCGGCAAGGACGAACGGTGCGTGCCGATCCCGTGCCCGTCGTGTCCCGCGGGCGCGGAGTGTCCGCCGTGCGACGGCGGGGGGGAGTGCGTCATCGAGGCGGAGCCCGCGGACCAGTGCCAGACGGACGCGGACTGCCCGTCCGGCTTCTCGTGCAAGTCGTACGACGCCGGCTGCGGCGGCGCGTCGGTCCCCGGCGGTGCGCCGGATTCCGGCGGAGGGTCCTCCGGGAGCGGCGGCGTTCCCACCCCCTGCACGTGCGCCTGCGCCGAGGGCCAGGAGTGCCCCCCCTGCGAGTGCGAGACCGAGCCCGTCGATCCGGACCCGGAGACCGACGTGCCGTGCGCCGCGCAGCCGATCAGGGTCTGCGAGTACTCGCCGAAGGAGTGCGCGGCCGACGCGGACTGTGCCGCTGGGTTCGAGTGCGCCCCCGTCGAGATGTGCTGGGGCACCGGCTGCGCGTGCCCGTCCTGCGCCTGCCCGCCGTGCGAGCCCGGGGCGGAGTGTCCGCCGTGCGACTGCGAGGAGCTGCCGCCTTGCGACTGCCCGCCGCCCGAGACGAAGTGCGAGGTTCTCGGCCACTACTGCCAGGTCAAGGCCGTCGAGTGCGACGACGCGGCCGACTGTCCCGCGGACTGGGAGTGCACGGACGGCGGGTGCATGTGCCCCGCGTGCGACTGCATGGAAGGCGTGCCGGACTGCAAGTGCGGGGAGTGCTCGTGCAGGAAGCAGTGCATGCCGGGCGGGTGGGGCGACTACGGCGTCCGCTCCCCCGAGGAGGCGGCCGCCGCGACGGACCTCGCGGCCGGCGGGAACGGCGGCGGGACCGGCACGCCGAAGGGCGGCGAAGGCCCGGCCGGTACCGGCGGCGACGGCACCCAGGCGCCCTCCGCCCCGAACCCGGCCCCGGCCGGCGAGTCCGCTTCGGGCGCCGGCGACAACGCCGGGGAGAAGGCGGGCTGCGGGGCGGGCGCCGCGGGCGCGTTCCCCTGGATGCTCGCGCCGCTGGCCTTCCTGCTCCGCCGACGGCGCGTGGCGGCGTGCCGATGACCGGCTTCATGCCGCTCGGACGAGCAGTTCGCCCTCGACCATCACGGATCGCAGCCGCGCGCGGATGACCGGCGCCAGGCCGGTCCATCCGCGCGGCGCCCCGGCGGCTTCAGTCCGCCGGGGCGCTACTTGACGAGCAGCCGGGTCGTCTCGTCCACGCTGGCGCAGTACTCGCCCTTCTCGCTGCAGATCGTGACCTTCTGCGGGAGCGCGCCGCCGCCCTTCGCGGTCGCCGAAGCCGGCGTGAAGATCGCGACGACCTGCGTTGCCGCGAGCACCGACAGCGCGACCGCGATGACCGTGAGCACGAAGCGCGAGTAACGATCGACCACCATCCCCGACCTCCCCTGAGAGAAGCGCGGAACGTGGCCGTACGGGGTCGTGCGCCGCGGGGTCACTCCATGGCGGGGTTCTCTTCGAACACCTCGGGCTTGCCGTCCCCGTCGCGGTCCCAACCGACCCGGTACAGCTTGCTCCCCACGAAGTACTGGAACTCGTCGAACCGGCCCGCGTGGCGGGTGTCCACCTGCTTCAGGACGAGCTGGCCGTCCTCGTAGTACTTGCGCACGTCGAACACCCCGTCGAACCGGCTCGATATCTCCTCGGACTCGACCTTGCCCTTCTTGAACGTGCGGACGATGTCCACGCGGCCGTCGAAGTCCGCGTCCGCCTGGGTCTTCGCGAGGACGCCGTCGCCGTCGTAGTGCTCGGTGAGGTCGGGCTTCCCGTCGCCGTTCAGGTCCACGGTACGCTTCACGAGCGTCCGGGTCTTCGAGCCGTCCTTTGCCACGACGTCGCGGACGTGGGTCCAGACGTCCGGGCGCCCGTTCGCGTCGAGGTCCGCCTTCTCCAGGACGAGGCCGTCGCCCTCGGTCGATACCGACAGCGTCCCGCCTTCCGCGACCACCTGGTCGCCGGCCGCGGACCTCGTTCCGCCCGCGCATGCGGCCGCCGCCCCGAGCAGCACCGCCACCCCCACGACCGCGAGGACTCGAACCGCCACGCCCCACCTCGTTCGAACGCGTCGGGACACAAGGTATCGCGACGCGCGGGGCCTGTCAAACCGGCGTCCGGTGCGTGGAACGAACGGCTTTCATTGACAACGAGCGGCGGAGCCCCTAGACTCCGCGCCCGGAGGTGCCGCATGGCCCGCGTGACCATCGAGGACTGCCTGGACAAGGTCGACAACCGCTTCGCGCTCGCGCTCCTGGCGGCGAAGCGTGCGCGCCAGCTCCTGGACGACGCGAAGCCCCTGCTCGACTCGGGAAACAAGGAGACCGTCACCGCCCTGCGCGAGATCGCGGACGGGCGGGTCGGGTTCCGGCGCGACGTGCGCGACCTCCTGAAGCTCCCCAAGCTGACATGAGCCGCCCGGCGCTGGTGGTCGTCCTGGTCGCGGCCTCGGCCTGCGGCCACGGGCTGCACCCCGCGCCCGCCGACCCGATCGACGACCCCGCGGTGCTGCTGGCCCGCATGTCCGCGCGCCGCGCCGCGCTGCCCCCGGCATCCGCGACCGCCCGCGTCGAGAACTACTCGAAGGAGGGCGTGGCGAAGGGCCGCGTCACCGTGCTCGCCGACGTCGCGGGCCGGCTGCGCGTGGACGCGTGGTCCCCCTCCGACGACCTGCTCGCGGCCCTGTACGCGGACACCTCGTCGTTCACCTACTTCGAGCGGGGCGCGCCGGAATGCCTGGCCGGAGGATCGTGCCGCGCGAACGTGGACCGCTTCCTGCCGATCGGGCTCGACCTCCTCGACGCGTGCGGCGCGCTCCGGGGCGTGCCGCCGGTTCGCCCGCCCGCCTCGCCCTGGCGCGTGTCGTTCGACCGCCGCGTCGGCGCGTACCGCCTGGATTCCGCGGTCGCGGGCGGTGGCAGCCAGGCCATCTGGGTCGAGGACGACGGCCTGCCGGTCCGGGCCGAATACGCCGACGCCGCCGGGCGCGCGTACCGGATGGAATGCTCCGAGTTCAAGGGCGCCGGCCCCGGGCGGAGGCCGTGGCGGATCCGGTTCGTGGACGGCGCGAATCGCCGGGACGTGACCTTCCGGTTCAAGGCCATCGACGCGGCGGACACGCCCGCCGACGAGTGGCGGCTCGAGTGCCCGAAGGGCCTCCCGGTCAAGCAGCTCCCCTGCGAGGCGCCATGAGAGAGGACGCGCGCGGACCGTTCATCGTGTTCGAGGGGATCGACGGCGCGGGCACCACCACGCAGTGCCGGCTCCTGTCCGACAGGCTGCGGCGCGAGCGGCCCGACCGCCGGGTCGCGGTGACCGCGGAGCCGTCGGGCGGCCCGGTCGGCGCCATGATCCGGCACGTGCTCCGCGAGCGGGTCGTCGGGACGACCGCCCTCGGCGAGCGCGCGTCCTTCGACCGGCGCGCGCTGGCGCTGCTGTTCGCCGCCGACCGGCTCGACCACGTCGCGTGCGAGATCGAGCCGCTCGTCGCCGCCGGCTGGGTGGTCGTGTCGGACCGCTACGTGCTGTCCTCGGTCGCCTACCAGGGCATGGACGCGCCGCGGGCGTGGGTCGAGACGCTGAACTCGTTCGCGCCGCCTCCGGACATGCTCGTCTTCCTGGACACCCCGGTGGACGTCGCCTGGGAGCGCATCCGCTCGTCGCGCGCCGGCCGCGACGTCTTCGAGGCGCCGGACACGCTGCGGCGCGTCGCCGCGGCCTACCGGGACGCGCTCCCCGCGACCCGCGCCGCCCGCGTCGTCACGATCCCGGGCGACCTGTCCGTGGACGAGATCGCGGAGGCGGTCTGGCGCGAGGTCTCACCGCTCGTCTGAGCTTCCGAGCCGGCGCCACCCGGTGGCCGTTCAGCGCGAGGCTGTCACCGAGGCCGCGGCCACGACCTTCTCGACGCGCCGGAGCCCCGGCCCCGGGTCGCGCTCGCCGCCCGACCAGCAGCGCTGCACGCGGCCGTCAACGTATGCGATAACCTCGACCCGGCCGTCCGCGACCCGCTCGACCACGCCCGCCGCGACTCCGTCCTCGCTCCCGGCCACGCCGCAGCCGGACGCGCACTCGAAGAACAGGAGGTCGCCAGGCTTGCTCTCGGCGAACGGCACCACGCGCCCGGCGCCGCGCGCGGCCTTCAGGTGCGCGGAGGCGGTCCAGGTCCCGGACCGCGCGCCCGCCGGGAGCAGCGCGTTCACGCGCAGGACGTGACCCAGGAACGAGCGCTCGTCGAACGACCGCCCGATGCCGACCAGCCGTCGCGCGGACTCGACCAGCTCGGCGCGCGCCTCGTCGCCGGAGGCGGGAGGGAGGGACTCGACCGCGGCGAGCGGGACCGCGGACCGCGCGGCCTGGGGACCGGTCGCGACCGCGGCCGCGGCCGGGCGCCGCACGGGCGGCGGCGGGGACGCGGACCCGGACGGCGCGCCGCCCCAGTCCGGCGCCGCGAGCAGCGGGTGGATCCAGGCGGACTCGATCCGCGCGCCGCGCACCGCGCCGTGGCAGCCGGCGAGCACGAGGGTGAGGACCGCGGCCCGGGTCAGCGAAATTTTGACACCCCTCCGAGCGCCCTCCTAGAATGCTACGGCGGGCGCCCGGGGGCGTCAAAGACCGTGTCGGTGCGGGCCCCCGGGACGCCGCGAATACCCGGGACCGGCGCGCGTCGAACCGCGCGGCGGGCCTTCGAGAGGTGAGCCAATGAGGAACGCGCTCCGGTTCGCGATCGTTGCGGCGGCGCTGGCGGGTGCGTGCGGCGCCCCGGCGGGCGACGGGTCGATCCGGGTGTTCTGGGAGGTCGGCGGCGAGCGCTGCGAGGACCTCGCGGACGTGCTGAAGCAGGTGCGGGTGCGCGTGCTGGACGGCGCGGAGGACGTCATGGACCCCTCGCCGCCGACCGGGTGCATGCAGGGGGGCGCGACCCGCGGCTTCCTGGTCGAGGACGTGCCCGCGGGCACGTGGGACGTGGTCGTCGAGGGGCTCGGCCCGACCGGCGTCCCGTGGTACGAGGGCCGCAAGGAGAACGTGCGGGTCCGCTCGGGCGGCGAGACCGCGGTCCAGACCGTGCTCGCCATGAAGCCCGCGTCGATCCACGCGACGTGGTACTTCCAGAACGGGCGCGGCTGCGCCGACCCGGCGAACGCGGTGCAGTCGGTCGACCTCGCGGTCTACGACGTGGTGACCAAGGCGAAGCTCTACCCCCCCGACGACCCCGAGGACCCGGGCAGGAAGGTCCTGGTGGACTGCAAGGAGGTCGAGGCGCTCGCCGAGGGCATCGACGCCAACCGGGACGTCCGCGTGAACGTGTTCGGGCTGGATGCCGACGGGAAGCGCAAGGTCTTCGGCACGATCCAGGTCCGGACCGAGCCGGGCACCCGCCACGAGGCCGCGGTCCGGCTCGACCCGTGCGCCGGCACGGCCTGCCTGTAGCGTTGACACCGCCCTCCTCCGGACCTACGATGATCCCGGCACTTCGAGGCGCCTGCCCATGATTCGCGCCGCCGCGCTGCTCGCCCTGCTGCTCGTCCCGGGCCTCGCGACCTGCGAGGCGCCGGAGTCGATCGCCGACGGCGGGGAGACGGCGCACCCCGCCGCGCTCGTCTTTTCGCCGGGGCCGGTGGAGGCGGCAGAGGCCGCAGCGGACGGCCGGACCGCGGAGACCGGCGAGGTCGCGGGCGGCGACGCGCGGGGGTTCGAGGCGGCGGGCGCCGAGGCGCGCTTGACCGGGTCGGGCCGGCCGGCTCCCGTGATCGAGCGCGGGCGTCCGCTCGCGCCGAGACCGCGCCGCCTCGCGGACGGCACCGTGGCCCAGCCCCGCGTCTACCTGTCGTGCCTGCTCGTGACCTGGGATCCCCAGGCCGCGCCGGGCCCGTGATGGCCGCCCCCCCCCGGTCCCGCCCCGGCCCCGGTCCCTCCCGTCCCGTGATCAGCGCGAGGAAGCGGCCCGAGCCCGGCCCCGGCGTGGGCGAGCGGGCCCGGCGGCTCCTGTCCGAGGGCGTGCGGAGGGGGACCGCGGCGCGGCTGGTCCCTCTCGGCGCGCGGATCGCGGCCGTCGAGCAGCTCTCGCGCCTGCTCCACGCCGGGATCCCGATCGACTCCGCGCTGGAGCGCCTGGTCGCCGGGGTCTCGCAGCCCCGCCTCGCGGGCGCGCTCGCCGCGATCCGGACCGCGATCGCTTCCGGCGAGGGCTTCGCGGCGGCGGCCCGCAAGGCCCCTGCCCTGCTGACCGAGGCCGAGTGCTCGCTCCTCGAGGTCGGGGAGCGGGCCGGGCTCATCCCCGAGATCCTCGACCGCGTCACGGTCGCGTGGCGGCGCGCGCAGGAGACCCGCCGGGCGCTCCTCGTCGGGGCGATCTACCCGATGCTGCTGCTGTTCGCCTCCGCGTTCCTGATGCCGCTGCCGGACCTCGTGCTGAAGGGTCCGGGCCCGTACCTCGCGGCCGTCGGCACCTGGCTCGGCATCGCTGCAGGCGTGATCGGGGTCGCCGCGGCCATGCCGTACGCGGTCCGGGCCCTCGGCCTCGGGCGGCCGCTGCGCCTGCTCGCCTGGCGGCTGCCCGTGGTCAAGGCGGTCTACCGGCGCCGCGTGCTCGCCGACGTGCTGCACTCCG
>VGRB01000100.1 GCA_016875475.1 Deltaproteobacteria bacterium | reverse complement strand
GCCCACGCCATGCCGGCGGCGCGGACCCATCGCGGCGCGCGGGGGATGCGGCCGGAGTAGAAGTCGAACAGCCCGCCCACGCCCATGGCCACCTTCGCGCCGGTCGCGCGGAGGTTCTGCCGGATCCAGGTCTCCTGCTTCGGGACCCCGAAGCCGACGAGCAGGAGATCGGTCCTCGCGCCGGCGATGGCGCGGATGACCGCGGGCTCCTCTCCATGCGCGAAGTAGCCGTGATGGCAGCCCGCGACCTCGACGCCGTGGTACGAGGACCGGATCCAGTCGGCCACGCGCTCGGCCACCCCCGGCGCGGCCCCGAGCAGGAACAGGCGCAGGCCCGTGCCCCGGAGCGCGCCGAGCAGGGCCGGGAACATGTCGGTACCGTTGACGTTTTCGGAGATCCTGCGACCGAGCATCCGCGCCGCGATCGCGACCCCGACCCCGTCGGGGAACACGACGTCGGCCGCGGCCAGGACGTCCCGGTATTCCGCGTCCTCGTACGCCACGTTCGCGCAGAAGGCGTTCACGAACGCCACGTGGTGGTTGCCGCCGTCGGACGCAAGCGCCAGGACCCGGTCGACGGCCGCGCGCATCGTGCAGTCGTGGACCGTGGCCCCGAGTATGGAGATCGGTTTCACGCGGCGAGTCTACGACACGGCAGGATCCGGGACAAGCCGAGGCCCGCGATTCCTCGGCAGTCCGCGCTGCCGACCGCTTCATCCGGGGGGCGGTACGGTGTCGCCCCGGGAGGGCTCCGGCCGCCCGGCCGCGGGCTGCGCTCGCCGGCGGAACAGGGCACGCTCGGCCGGGTCCGCGCCGAACCGCCAGAAGAGCGCGGCCGCGATCGCGCCGCCCGGGACCGCGTAGCCGACCACCTCGGCGAGGCTCCCCGGGGGGCGGAGCGCGACCAGGCCGGCCGACACCGCGAACGCCGCGGCCGCGGGGGGCAGGGCAGGCCAGAGGACGCGGCGGGCCATCTCGCCGTACGGGACGCGCAGGAACCGGCGCCGCAGCCAGGCGATCGCCCCGACGTCCACGATCAGGGTCGCGCCGAGGGTCCCCAGGGCGACCCCTTCCAGCCCGACCCGGAGCACGAGCGCGACGCTCAGCGCGAGGTTCAACGCGACGCTCGCCATGGCCGCGTACGACGTCAGCCGGTGCAGGCCGGTCATCGTGAACACGGTCGAGGCCACGGTCTGCGGCATCAGGAGCGCCATCGCGGTCAGCAGGATGCCGAGGACCAGCCCCCCCCGCGCGTAGTCCGGGCCGATCCAGTGCGACAGCGCCGCGCCCCCGAGCGCCCAGCCGAGCGCCGCCACGATCGCGGCCGGGGCGAATGTCAGGCGCGATCCGGACAGGACGACCCGCCGGATTGCGGCCTCGTCCCCGCGGCCCTTCAGCTCCGCGGCCACCGGTGCGAGCACGTGGACGCCCTGCTTGAAGAGCATCAGCACGTTCTCGGCCACCTTCAGCGCGACCCCGTACAGCGCGACCTCGGCGAGCCCGAGCCGGAGCTGGACGACCATGGGGGCGGCGCGCAGCAGGACGAGCGCGGACACGCTGACCACGAGCTGCGACAGGCCCACGGCCGCGGCCTCGCCGAGCAGGCGCCGGTCGGCTAGCCGCCATGACACCCGGAGGTCGGGGACCAGCCGGTACGCCGCGACCACGAACGACCCGAACTGGATCGCGAGCGCCGCGAGGTTCGCCCAGGCGACCCACACGATCCCGCCGCCGGACGCCAGCACCGCGTACGCCCCGACCGCCCACGCGACCGTGCCGATCGCCTCGATCGCGTTGAACAGGGCGACGTGGCGATCGCCGAAGACCGCGGACCGCCAGACCGCCAGAGGGAGGCTGACCGCCACCGAGCGGCCCGCGAGGATCCAGAGGACGGCCAGGGCGTCGGCGCGGGTCGCCTCCGGGATGTCGAAGGCCCCGGCGTAGATCGGCGTGAAGGCAGCGAGCACGGCCACGCAGCCGGCGGCCAGCGCCAGGTAGATCATCGCCACCGTGGACAGCATCCGGTTCCGCCGGTCCACGTCGCCGGAGCCCTTGCACTCGGCCACGAACCTTACGACGCCGGTGGTCAGCCCGAAGTCGGCCAGCGACAGGAACCCGAGCACCGAGAACGACAGGGTCCACAGGCCGTAGCCTTCGTCGCCCAGGGCCGAGATCATGAACGGGACGAGCGCGATCTGTACCGCGATCACGACGGCGTAGCGGGCGTACGAGGTCAGGCTCTCGCGGGCCACGCGACGCGCCCCCGACTCGCGATCCGGCGCCGTCATGCGGCGCCCCCCTGCGCCGGCGCGCCGGGGGGGGGATAGGCCCATCGCGGGTCGCGGGCCGCCTCGGCCTCCTCCATCCGCAGGCGGTCGTGGTAGCCGACGATCAGGCCCGAGCAGATCATGAACACCGAGAAGATCGACGTCACCCGGAACCCCCACTCCAGGAAGCCCTGGAGGTGGAGCGCGGCGGCGCCGAAGAGCATCGCCGCGAAGAACAACGCGTCCGGCCCCCTGCGTCGCATCGCCTGCCACGCAGGCCGTGCCATCAGGCGCAGGATCACGACCAGGAAGACCGCGAGCCCGAGCCAGCCCGTCTCCGCGAGCGTCAGCCGGAAGATGTGGTGGCAGACGCCCGCCTGGGATTCCCCGGCCATGACCTCGATGAACCTGCGGTACTCGGGCGCCTTGGAGAGGACGAGCGTGAACTGGTTCACGCCGACGCCCAGGGGGTGGTCCGCGACCATCCGGTCCGCGGCGCGGTTGAACTCGTCGCGGGCCATGGCGCTCTCCTCGGCCGCCGTCTGGAACCGGGCGATCACGCCCCGGGCGGTGACGGCGCCGAGCGCCAGCATCGCGCACGCCGCGACCACGGTCGCCGCGCGCACCCGGGCCGACGGGGCGCGGCGGTTCGCGTACCACAGCGTCGCGAGCGACGAGAGCATCGACAGCGCGATCCCGGCGCGCGAGAAGGTCAGCACGACGGTAAGGATCGCCGCGCACGCCGCGCCGAGCGACAGGAGTGCGCGTCGCACGCTCGTCTCCGCGAGGCCGACCGCGAGCAGCAACGGCAGGAACTGGTTCAGGAACAGCGGCAGGATGTTCGGGTGGTCGAACACCGAGTTCACGCGATAGACGTGGTGCAGGTACTTCTGCTTCACCGCGACGAACGCCACGTACAGCGCGGCCGCGACGAAGCCGCGCCAGAACGCGCTCAGCGGGACGCCGGCGCGCAGCAGGTTGACCGTGCACCAGTACAGCCCGTACGACCGCACGAGCTTGAAGACGGTGAACCAGGACAGGATCGGGTCGCGCGCGTCCATGATCGACAGGACCGCCACACCGAGATAGGCGAACATCCAGAAGGTGTTCCAGGGGATCCACGCGATCCGGCGGCGGTCGCGCACGAGGAGCGAGATCGCGAGGCCTACGGCCAGCAGGTCCATCAGGGTGACCTCGAACCCGCGGTCGGGCCCGCGATATGCCTCCATCGAGACGAAGTTGATCTTGAACGGCCCGGGCCCGGTCAGCGCCGCGGCGAACACCATCGCCGAGACCAGCCATTCGCGCAGCCGGGCGCGGTACGTCGCCGCCAGCGCGATCGCCGGGATGCCGACGATCACCATTGCCGCGAAGGCGACGTACTTCACCGCGGCTCCCCGACCCCGGCCTCGCGGAGCACGAGGTCGTGCAGGTCCGTCAGCGAGCCCGGTCGCGGCGAGTCCTCCGCGTTCGTCAGGTAGGCGGCCACCGACCGCGCGTCCGCCGGGTCGAAGCCGTGCATGCCGGGGATCGGGCGCGCGCCCATGAAGCCCGGGCAGAGCAGGACGCCGGGGTCGAGCAGGAAGTAGACCTCTCCGTAGCGGTGGCCGGGGAAGTCGCAGCCCCAGGCGGCAAGCTCCGCCTCGGTCACGACGCGGCCCCGCCGCTCGCCGGAGAGCGCCTCCAGCACGCGCTCGCGGGCGCCCGGCCGGGGGAACCAGAAGCGCGCCATGGTCGAGTCGTACATCGCGACGTAGTCGGTCCCGAAGCCGAGGCCGGTGCGCTCGACCCGCGCGACGAGGTCGCAGGTGTCCGTGACGTCCGTCATGCCGTGGTCCGAGAACAGGTGGACCCGCACCTCCGCGTACCGGTCGCGCGCCGCGGCGACGATCGCCCTCAGGCGCTCCTCGCAGGTCGCGAGGTGCCGATCCACGGCCGGCGACCGCGTCCCCGTCGCGTGCAGGACCCCGTCGAGCCCGCCCAGGAACACCCACGCGAGCGCGACCTCGCCCTCGCCCGCCCGGCGGCGCGCCTCCTCGAGGTTCTCGGCCTCGGACCGCCGCCAGTCGCTGACCGAGAACGGCAGGCCCGCCGCGCGCAGCCGGTCGAACACGGTGGGCTGCCCGCCGAGGATGCCCCCCGGCCGGTAGATGTCCCGCTTCTCCGCGTAGTCGAACAGGTGGAGGTGGCGGAACGGGATCGCGTAGAGCTGGAAGTAGCCGTCGTACCCGTGCGCCGCGCACACCGCCCTGCTGATCCAGCGCCGGACCAGCCCGCGGTCCGCGAACGACGCCGGGAGCAGTCCGAGCGCGCGCCACGGCCGGAACGGGGACGCCTCGGGCGCGTAGAAGAAGCTCGAGAAATGCCCGTGCTCGCGCGGCAGCCGCCCGGTCAGGATGGTCGGGTCGCACGTCGAGCTGTACCCGAACATCGTGGCCATGGGGAACCGGTGCGGCAGCAGGTCGTCGAGGAACCTGCGACCGCGCAGGACCTCCCACCCGAGCCCGTCGACGAAGACCGCGAGGACCAGCCTGCCGGGTTTCCGCACCGCATCCCCCTGCGGGGTTCCGCCGCGGGCTTGTGGGTCGCTCGCGGTTCGACTTACGATACCATGACCTCGGCGGCCCGGTGAGCCCATGGCCCTCGACAAGGCGGGACCTCGACGGAAGCGCACGAAGGCGGCCGATGGGGGGGGCGATTCGCCGAGTCCGCGGACCCACATCCTGACCGTCGGCGTCGAGGACTACTACCAGCACACCGGCTTCAAGGGCGTGATCCCGCCCGACCGCTGGCGCCGCTTCGAGGCGCGCGTCGAGCAGAACACCGCCCGCGCGCTCGACCTGCTCGACGAGTTCGGGATCCGCGCGACCTTCTTCACGCTCGGCTGGATCGCCGACCGCGTGCCCGAGGTGGTCCGGACGATCTCGCAGCGCGGACACGAGGTCGCGAGCAAGGGGTACCAGCACCGGTCCATCCGGGAGATGGGCGGACCGTCCGGGTTCCGCGAGGACGTGCAGAGGTCGCGCGAGGCGATCGAGCGCGCCCCCGGCTTCCGCGTCCACGGCTACCGGGTCGCGCGCGGGACGCTGACGCTCGACGAACTCTGGGCGCTCGACGTGCTCGCCGAGGAGGGGTTCGCGTACGACTCGTCGTTCTACCCGCGGCTCTGGTACGTCGCGTCCGAGCCGTGGCGCCGCTTCCCGCACGTCCACCGCTGGAAGGACCGCGAGCTGCACGAGCTGCCCCTCTCGAGCTTCGGCCCGTCGTGGATGGCGGTCCCGGCCGCGGGCGGCAACTACTTCCGGCAGCTCCCGGAGCCGGTCGTCTCGCGACTGGTGGACCTGTGGGGCCGGGGCACGGACGCGCCGTTCAACATGTACTTCCACGTGTGGGAGCTGGACCCGGACCTGCCGCGCATCGAGGCGGTCGGCTGGCTGACCCGGGTCCGCCAGTACCGGAACCTCGACCGCATGCCCGACCGCCTGCGCGATCACTTCGGCAAGCACCGGTTCGGCTGCATCGCGGACCGGCTCGGGCTCCCGCTGGACCACCCCGTGGCGACGAGGCCCCCCGCCTCCGCGCCCGCCCCGAAGCGCGCCGCGGACGCGCCCGCCGAGGAGGCCGGCCCCCGCCTGCCCGTGACCGTGGTGGTGCCGGTCTTCAACGAGGAGCTGTCGATCCCGTACCTCGCGAACACGCTCTCGGAGGTCTGGGCCGACCTCGCGTCGCGCTACGACCTGTACACCGTGTTCGTGGACGACGGCAGCAGCGACAGGACCTGGGAATCGTTGCACAAGCACTTCGGCGATCACCCCGGCTGCGAGTTCGTCCGGCACCCCGAGAACCGCGGCGTCGCGGCCGCGATCCTGACCGGCATCCGGCACGCGAGGACTGCCGTGGTCGCGTCGATCGACTGCGACTGCACCTACGACCCGCGCCAGCTCGCCGCGATGATCCCGCGCCTCGAGGACGGGGTCGCGATGGTGACCGCGTCGCCGTACCACGCGGACGGCAAGGTCATGAACGTGCCCGCGTGGCGCCTGTCGCTGTCGAAGGGGCTGTCGTTCCTGTACCGGCGCGTCCTGCACAACCGGCTCGCGACCTACACCGCGTGCTTCCGGGTCTACCGGCGCGACGCGGTCGAGGGGGTCCGGCTCCAGCACGGCGGGTTCCTGGGCGTCGCCGAGATGCTCGGGCGGCTGGACCTCGCGGGCGCGCGCGTCGTCGAGCACCCCGCGGTGCTCGAGGTCCGCATGCTCGGGTACTCGAAGATGAAGGTGCTCCGGACGATCAAGGGCCACCTCGGGCTCCTCGCGAGCCTCGCGGCCGACCGCGTGCGGGGGCAGGGTGCCGGCTGACGCCATCGCCATCGTCGGGGGCGGGATGATGGGCCTGTCCCTGGCCTACCGTCTCGCGACCGCGGGCCGCCGCGTCACGGTCTACGAGTCCGCCCCTCGCGCGGGCGGGCTGGTGTCCGGCGCCGACCTCGCCACGTCCGTCCGGTGGGACCGCTTCTACCACGTGATCCTGGCCTCGGACGCCCACACCCGCCTGCTGCTGCGCGACATCGGCATCGAGGGCGAGGTCTCGTGGACCACGACCGGGACCGGGGTGTTCGCGGGCGGCCGCCTCATGCCCGCGTCCACGCCCCTCGACCTCCTCCGCATCCCGGGCCTGCGTCCGCTCGACCTCGCGCGCATCGCGGCGACGCTGGTCCGCGCGGGTCACGACAGCCCGGGCCGGCTCGTCGAGTGGATGACGTGCGAGGAGTGGCTGACCCGCTGGTCCGGGCGGCGCGCGTGGGAGCGGTTCTGGCGCCCGCTGCTCCGGTCCAAGCTCGGCGAGGATGGGCCGAAGGCCTCCGCGTCGTTCATCGTCGCGACGCTGAAGCGGCTCGGCAAGGCCCGCCGCGCCGGCCTCGACCGCGAGCGGTTCGGGTGGGTGCGGGGCGGCTACGAGCGCGTCGCGGACCGCCTGGTCGAGGTCCTGAAGCGCCACGGCGCCCCGGTCCGCGCCGGCGCCCCGGTGTCGGCGGTGACGCCCGTCGACGGCGGGCTCGCGGTCCGCGCGATCGGCACCGGCACGGAAACCTACGACCGCGTCGTGATCTGCGCGCCCGGGCCCGCGGCGGCCCGGCTCTGTCCCGCGTGGGGGGACGACGAGCGGCGGCGCCTCGCGGACCCGCCGTGGATGGGCGTCGTGAACGTGGCCGTGCTGATGCGGTCCCCGCTGTCCGGCCGCTACGTCACGAACCTGCTCGACGACGGCCTGCCGTTCACGGGCGTGATCGAGGTGACCGCGGTGGTGGACCCGGCCGCGGTCGGCGGGCACCACCTGGTCCACCTGCCGCGCTACGTGGCGGCGGGCGACCCCCTGTTCGACGCGCCGGACGCCGAGGTCGCGGGCGCGTTCCTCGCGGGCCTGGAGCGGGTCAAACCGGCCTTCCGACGGTCGGACGCGGTCGCGTGCCGCGTGTTCCGCGCGCGCCACGTCATGCCGTTCCCGGTGCTGCACCGGTCGCACCGCGTGCCGCCGGTCGCCACGTCCGTGCCCGGCCTGTTCGTCCTGAACGGCGCGCAGATCGACGAGGGCACGGCCAACGTGGACGAGACGGTCCGGCTCGCGGGCGACTTCGCCCGCAGCCTGCTGGGGGGATCATGAAGCCGCTCGCCAGCGTGTCGCTCGACCTCGACAACCTGTGGTCGTACATGAAGGTCCACGGCGACGCGGGCTGGGAGGCGTTCCCGTCGTTCCTGGACCGCGCGATCCCGCGCGCGCTCGACGTGCTGGCGCGGGTCGGGCTGAGGGCGACCTTCATGGTGGTCGGCCAGGACGCGGCGATCGCGAAGAACCGCGAGGCCCTGGCGCGGATCCCGGCGGCCGGGCACGAGGTGGGCAACCACTCGTTCGCGCACGAGCCGTGGCTGCACCGCTACACCGAGGCGGAGGTCGAGGACGAGATCGGCCGCGCCGAGGACGCGATCCGGGACGCGACCGGGGCGGCGCCCGTGGGCTTCCGCGGCCCCGGGTACAGCCTGTCCTCGACCGTTCTCCGGGTGATCTCGCGGCGGGGGTACGCCTTCGACGCCTCCACGCTCCCCACGTTCATCGGGCCGCTCGCCCGGGCGTACTACTTCGCGACCGCGAGGCTCGCGCGCGAGCAGCGGGAGGAGCGCGCGGCCCTGTTCGGGTCGGTCCGCGACGGCCTCCGCCCGGTCCGCGCGTACCGGTGGGACGTGGACGGCCGGCCGCTCGTCGAGATCCCGGTGACCACGTTCCCGGTCGTTCGCGCGCCGTTCCACCCGAGCTACGTGATGTTCCTCGCGACGTACTCGCCCGTCGCCGCGCGCGCCTACTTCCGGTCCGCGCTGCTCGCGTGCCGGGCCGCCGGCGTGGAGCCGTCCGTCCTGCTCCACCCGCTCGACGTGATCGGTCCCGACGACGCGCCGGAGCTGGCGTTCTTCCCCGCGATGCGGATGCCGTTCGAGGTCAAGGTCGGCCTGCTGGAAGGCTGCCTTCGCGACCTCGCGTCGTGGTTCGACGTGCTGCCCATGGGCGAGCACGCGCGCCGCATCGGGGAGCGGTCCGGCCTCGCGACCCGGCCCGCGTCCGCCGCCGACACGCCGCACTGACATGCGCAGACCGCCGCGAGCGATCGTGTTGCCGGCCCTGGCCGTGATCGCGGCGGCGCTCGCGGAACCCCTCCCCGCGGATGCCCTCCCCGGGGCCGTCCTCGAGGTCCGGCGCGTCGCGCACCGGCCGGTCCAGGTCCCCGCGCTGTCCGACGGCCCCGGGTACCCGCACGCGTACTTCTCCGTCGTCGCGTTCGACTCCGGCGAGGTCGTCCCGCTGAACGTCTGGTACCACCCGCAGCTCTTCCGGTTCCACCCGGGATCCGGCGCGCTCGTCTCGACCGCGTTCACATTCCCGCACGAGCGCCTCGGGAACGAGGACGACCGGCGCTGGCGGATCCGCGCGCACAAGGGCGCGACCGCCGCGGATTCGCTGGTGATCTGGGGGCGCAAGGGCTACGAGGAGGTGGACGGCGAGAACGGGACTCGCGGCACCGACGCCGCCGTGTTCTCGACCCGGCCGGTCCAGGCGTCGCCCGGCGTCCTGCCCGTGCCGCGCCGCCGCGTCCTGAACCTCGGCGGTGACGCGGCGTCCCCGGAGATCGGCCCCGGCCGCGCCGGGATCGACTACGACCCCGCCAACCGGCTGGTGTTCGCCGCCATGGACTTCCCGGAGCGGTCGGAGCGGCGGGACGCGCTCCAGGTCCTGCGGGTCTCCCCGTCCGGCGCGTTCGAGGGCCGCCTGCGCGTGCCGGCGCCCGGCAGGGAGACGCGCCAGCGCTTCACCTTCGTCCGCGCGGACCCGGCGCACCGCGTGGTCCTGCTCGGCGCGCACGACCCGTGGGAGGCCGAAGACCTCCTCTACCTCGCGCGCTACGAGCCGGTCGCCGGGGGCCTGGAGCCCGCGAGGATCGTCTCGTTCCGCCAGCGGACCGCGCCCGCGCTCGCAGGGCACGACGAGGACCGTGCGTTCCGGCCGTCCGCGACCCGCGACGCGTTGCTCGCGGAGCGCTCCGGGCGGCTCCTCGCCGTGCTCGGCGGCGCGAACGGCCTGTTCGTCTTCGACCTCGGACCCTCCGCCGGTCCGTACGAGATCGGCCGGCCCCGGGCACGCGTCCGGCTGCGCCACCCCGTGGAGGCGCTGCGCGTGCACGGCGGCTTGCTCGTCGCGTCGTCGCGCGGGCTGGAGGTCCTCCCCCTCGACGCGGTGCTCGGCGCGACGGGGGACGCGGCCGTGCCTGCCCGCGCGTACCGCCTGCCGTACGAAACCTACGAGATGGACGTCGCGACGATCGGCGGCGTGCCGTACCTGTTCCTCGCGAGCGGCCCGGACGGGATCGACGTGTTCCGGCTCGGCGCGGTCCCCGGAGGCGCTGCCGGAGGCGCTGCCGGAGGCGCATCGGGCGGGATCGCCGAGCCCTCCCGGGCGGTTGCGCTGCCCCGCGGCCCCGCCACGGTCCTCGTCGAATCGGGCCGCGGCCTCTCCGCGATCGGCGCCCCCGCCATGAACGCGGCGGGGGACGTCGCGTTTTGGGCCGTGGACGCGGGCCTCCGGGAGGTCGTGATCCTGAAGCGGGCGGGGCATGTCGCGCGCGTCGTCGCGAGCACGGGCGGCGGCCGGTGGACCGCGCTCGGCGAGCCGCGACTGGGCGCACGCGCGCAGGTCGCGTTCCACGCCTCGCGGCCGGACGGCACCGAGGCGATCGTCATCCACGACGGCGCCGCCGCGGCCGAGGTCGCGGTGCAGGACGCCGCGATCGCCTACGTGCGCCCGCCCGCGATGGCGGACAACGGGGACGTCGCCTGGACCGAGCGCTCGACGGGCGGCCGCGCGCGGATCGTGCTCCGGCGGGCGTCGGGCGCCCGGGTCGTCGTGGCGGCCGAGGACGACGCCTGGTCGTTCGGCGGGGACGGCCCGGAGACCCCGCGGGACGGCGACCTCGACTGCGCGCCGGACGGGTCGGTCGCCCTCGTCCGACACCGCAGGGACACGGGCGACGCGGTCCTGTCGGTGGTGCGCGGAGGGGACCTGACCGACGTCCTGACGACCGAGCCCGTGGTCAGCCGGGTCCGCGCCTCGGCGGGAGGCGTCGCGTGCCGCACCTGGGCCGGCGACGTGGTCCGCCTGTTCCGGGTGACGCCGGACGGGCAGGCGCTCCGGGTCGCGGACCGGCGGACGACGTACTCGGGTTGGATCTTCGGGGACTTCCGGTACGCCGCATCCACGGCTGCCGGGGAAGTCGTCTTCTCCGCGCCGAGGCACGTCGTGCCCGCCATGGGCCGCGAGTGCCTCGGCTACACCCTGCACCGGCTGGACGCCGCGCACCCGGCCCTGCCCGGCGTGGTCGTCGGGCCGGGCGCGGTCGTGGACGGCCGCACCGTGCAGAACGTCGATTTCGCGGGCGCGATCGGGCCCGCGGGCGAGGCCGCGTTCACGCTCGAGCTGGAGTCGGCGGACGGCCGGGTCGGGTTCGCGGTGGTGGTCGCCGCGCCGCCAGGGGCCGCGGGGGGCGTCACCCGACCTCGTAGCGCGCCTTGATCCGCAGGAACGGCCTCTCGACGAAGCGGTAGGACAGGGCGGCGGGGACGACGACGGCCGCGGTCACGCCCGCGACCTGCACCGGCAGCGGGAGGTCGGCGAGCAGCTTCATCGCCGACCAGACCACGAGCTGCTGGTAGAGGTAGATCGAGTACGAGATGGTCCCGAGGTACCGGACCGGCCGCAGGTTCATCCAGCCGAGAACCGGGGACGACCGGAAGGCGATCGCCTGCACGATCAGCACCGCGGTCAGCAGCGGGTCCGCGATGAAGCCGACGCTGTCGCGGTACGGCTCGTCGTACCGGTACCCGAGCCACGCGGACCCCGCGATCAGCGCGATCGTGACCAGGGCCGTGGCCGGCCAGGCGCACAGGGCCGCCCACAGCCTCGGGACGAGGCCCGCGCGGAGCGCGACCGCGAGCAGGCAGCCGATCGCGAGGTGATCGGCGCGCATGTCGAACGCCTCGTACGCCCAGCCCTCCCAGATCCCGAGCCCGAACCTCCCGATCGCGCGCCACGCCCAGACGACCAGGATCGTCGCGACCAGGAAGCGCGCCATTCGCCGGAGGTCCTTCGAGAGCCCCACGAACAGCATCGGCCAGAGCAGGTAGAACTGCTCCTCGACCCCGAGCGACCACGTGTGGCTCAGCCAGGTGTCCGGGTCCCCGCTGATCGCCTGGAAGTAGTTGTTCACGTAGAAGAACGACGCGGCCGCCTGCGGCCAGTCGATCGGTTTCGCGCGCGCGAGGCTCAGCAGCAGCACCAGGACCCAGTAGGCCTGGAAGGCCGGGAAGATCCGGAGCGCCCGGCGCGCGTAGAAGCGCGGGATCGAGACCCGGTCGGTCCGGTCGTGCTCCTTCAGCAGGAGCCACGTGATCAGGAACCCGCTGAGCACGAAGAACACCAGCACGCCGAGGCCGCCCGACCGGACGAAGCCGGCGTGCACGAACACGACCAGGAACGCGGCGACCGCGCGCAGGCCGTCGAGCCCGGCGAGGTGCCGGTCGAGGAGCCCGGTCGCGAGCGCGGGCGGCAGGGTCGCGGGCGGGGCCGTGGGCGGGGCCACGGGCGGGGCCGCGGGCGGGGCCGTGGGCGGGGCGGGCGCCGGGTGCGGACCCGCGCCTCGAGGCGGATCGGCCGCGGCGTCGTTGCCCGGCGTCCCCTCCACTACGCCTTCCCCCCTGGGGCGGCTGCGCCGTCCGGTCGCATCGGGCTCACGGGCGTCCTCCGCACGTCGCCGCACCTCGTGTCGCCGCACCTCCCCGGGGAGGCCGAGGGGCGGGGAAGATGGTAGCACTCGCGGCGGCGGATCGCTTGTTCCCCCGCCGGTGGGGCTTGTCCCTCCCCGGAACCGGGGGCGGCGGGCTCGGGCTGGGGCTCGGGTACGGGTACGGGTATGGGGGATGGGAATGGCCCGATGTGGCGATTGCGTCCTGCGCGGGTGTGGCCTATCATCAGGTTCCGCAGCATCCCCCGGCCTTGGGGGGGGGCGCGGGGGTCCGGGACCGTAAAGATCCGGAGACCTCATGCCGAACGATGCCTCAGGCTGGTCGTCGCGGAAGCGGCAGTCCGGCGACGGGGTGTTTCCCAAAGGCGTGGGGAGGCCGGACATGTGGCCGAAAGGGTCCCTCCAGCGATCTGCACGGCGGGCCGACCTCGCGAAGGTCCCGTGGCTCCTCCCGCAGGAGGAGTTCCAGCGGCTCATCCACCGCGAGCGGGCGCGTGCCGACCGGAACTCGCAGGCGTTCACCGTGGTCGTGTTCGACGCGGCCGGCACGACCGTGGCCGCGCTCCGCACGGTGCTCGAGACCCTGAAGGAGCGCCGCAGGCTCACCGACGACATCGGGTGGTGGGCCGAGCCGTCGGAGGTCGGCGTGCTGCTGGCCGACACGCCCGCGTCCGGCGCGTTCAACTACTGCACCGCGATCCACGAGCGCCTGCGGGCGGCCGGGGTGGAGGTCGGGAGCTGCATCTACGCGTACCAGGGCGCGGGCCTGGACCTCGACCTCGTGTCGTCGGGGACCTCGGGCGGCAGGCGCGCCTCGGACCGCGGGGGGCCGTCGGGCCGCCGCGCCGAGGACAGCGAGAGCGAGCACCTCCCCGCGCTCGTGCGCGGAGGCGACGACGCCGCGCAACCGTCCCCCGCCGCGCAGCCGTCCCCCGCCGCGCCGCCGTCCCCCGCCGCGCCCGAGCCCCCGCTCGCCGCGTCGGCCGTGGACGTGGCGCCGCCCGAAGGAACGGCCCTCCGCGACATGCGCGAGCTGTTCATCGAGCCGCTCCCGAGGTGGAAGCGCGCGCTCGACGTCTTCGGGGCCGCGGCGGCGCTCCTCATCTTCTCGCCCCTGTTCCTGCTGATCGGTCTCGCGGTCAAGCTGTCGGCCCCGCGCGCACCGGTCATCTTCAAGCAGCCGCTGGCCGGGCTCGGCGGGAAGCCGTTCATGTTCTACAAGTTCCGGACCATGGTCCCGAACGCCGAGGCGATGAAGGACGCGCTCCGGGCGAGGAACGAGGTGTCGGGACCGGTCTTCAAGATGTCTCACGACCCCCGGGTGACGCGGCTCGGGCGTTTCCTCCGGCGCACCAGCCTGGACGAGATCCCGCAGATCTGGAACGTGCTCCGGGGCGACATGTCCCTCGTCGGCCCGCGACCGCCGACGCTCGACGAGGTGCCGAAGTACGAGGCGTGGCAGCGTCGCCGGCTCGACATCACCGGCGGGATCACGGGGTTCTGGCAGGTGAGCGGCCGCCACGAGATCGGCTTCGTGGACTGGATGCGGCTGGACCTGCGGTACGCCGCGTCCAGGTCCCTCTGGACCGACCTGAAGGTGCTGTTCAAGACCGTCGGCGCGGTCGTCAACGGCCGCGGCGCTTCGTAGCCTCCTTCGTAGCCTCCCTCGTGCTCTCCCACCCAAATCGTCGGGCCTCCTTGCCGTTGGGCGGCGGCGTGGCCGGCTTGTTTCGTGGATCTGGCGCGCTGCGCGCCGTCCGATAGCGCTGCTATCGGCCGGTGCTCGCGTCCGCCGCCTTCGGCGGC
>VGRB01000099.1 GCA_016875475.1 Deltaproteobacteria bacterium | reverse complement strand
ACCGGAAGCACGCCTTCCAGGCGCCCGTGTTGGCGGCCTCGTTGAGCTCCCAGCGCAGGTAGCCCAGGAACTGCTGCTGCGCGGTGCATGTCGGGTCGCGCAGCAGGTAGAGCCTCTCGGCCCCCGGTGCCGCCGTGATGGGCGCGGTCCACGTCTTGACCGTGAACCACGGGCCGTTCTCGGAGGCCGAGGTGGCCAGGCGGAGCGTGATGTCCCCGGCGCCGCCGGAGTCCAGCTCCCTGATCTCCGTGACCACCGCGACCGCCTGCGCGTCGCCGGACCACATCCAGCGCCTGCGGTGCGGCAGGAACGTGACCGCCGCGGCGCCATCCCCCCGCAACGTGACCCAGTCCTGCATCAGGATCGGCTGCTGCATCGCGTCCTCCCGTCTCGCTCACTCCCCGGCGACGCGCCAGGCCTCGGCGTCCGCAGGCCGGGCGCGCGACCCGTCCACGGGAGCGAGCTTCGGTCCGCGGGCGGGCCGCGTGAAGCTCCGTACTCGGCCGATATCGTTGCGGGTTCGAGGGTTCCGGCGGCGTGGCGGCGTGGCTGCCCGGCGGCGTGGCTGCCGGCGACGCCGCAGTCTCCCCTCCGCCGCCAGGGTCGAGGCTTGGACGGTTCGGGCCGGGGCGCGCGGTGAGGGCCGCGAAGGGGTTTTGGCCGGAGCTACGGTTCGCCGGCAGTTGTCTTCGCGAGGCGATGCCGGATCGAGGCAACCGCGCGGTCCATCAGGGCCAGGAACGCCGGCACCTCGGCATACACGTCCCTGGCCAGCGCCTCGTCGTAGGTGTGCAACGTCAGGTTGCGCGCCTGCAGCATCCGCACGGCCATGCGGTCATCCTCCAGCCACCCGGCGGCGAACGCCTCCACCAGCGCGTCCCGGGGCGTCGCGGTGTCGACGCCGACCTCCAGCAGGACGGCCTTCAGGGTCTTCCAGAACAGCTCGTAGGCGAACTCGAATCGCTGGATCGTGCCGTCGACCGCCAGGGGGGCGTCCGCGGGCACCGCCAGCGCCTCGCGCAGCCGCGACAGTGCCTGCCCCAGCAGGTCAAGCCGCAGATCGAGTCGCGTCATGCAGCACGACCCCTTCCGCCAGGATGTTCTGCCGCAGGCGCTCCGATGCCTGCTCCCAGCGGACCACGTCGATGCGCAGCAGCGTCGGCAGGGATTCCTTCAGCGCCGTCCACAGGTCGGTCCATTCGCGATCGCCGATCCCGGGCGCCTCGATGGCCAGGTCGATGTCGGCGCGCGCCCCCGCGTCGCCACGTGCGCGCGATCCGAACAGCCAGGCTCGCCGGACCGCCGGTGCCGTGCGGCAGATGCCGCGGATGGCGTCCAGCACGTCCTGCCTCAGGTCGGTCATCGCAACCTCGCGCGAATCATTGTGGAACAGCGGGGCGACGGAGTCAATCCGACGCGGCAACCCGTGATCGTCGGTCCGACGCAGCCGGGGGCGAGCGGATGGCCGAGCGGTTTCGCGGATCCCCTTTGCGGCCCCCGGGCCGCAAGGGGGGCCCAAGGCGGCCGCAACGAAGGCGGCGCACGCGAGCACCGGCCGATAGCAGCGCTATCGGACGGCGCGCAGCGCGCCAAATCCACGAAACAAGCCGGCCCTGGGGGCACCCCCGCGCGGCGAAGCCGCGCAGGGGGAGCCGCCCGACGGCAAGGAGGCCCGACGATTACGGGCAACATCCGACGCGGTCATCCGACCTCCGTCCGAGACGCAGCACGGCGTCCGGGCGCCGGCTCCACGGCGCGTCGCGGCCGGGTGTACACTCGGCGTCGCGATGGAACGCGCGTGCCCGAACTGCGGGAACCCGATCCCCGAGCCGCCCGCGGCGGAGAAGGGGACGGCGCGCCCGCCCGAGGGGGGGAGGGGCAGGACCGCCGCCGGACGGGCCGCCGGGCGGGCCGCGGCGCGCGTGACCTGCCCGTACTGCCGCAAGCGGTTCGCCGTGCCCAAGGCCGCGCCGCGCAGGGGGCCGGAACTGCCTCTCGCGGGATCGGCCGGGGCACGGGGCGCGCCGCCCGAGGTCACGGTCTCGGTCTGGCGCGAGAGCGAGCCGCAGCGGCGGGACGTCCCGTTCCGGGCCGCCGAGGTCACGATCGGGTCGGCCGCCGCGTGCGACGTGACGCTCCCGGAGGCCGATGCACGGCCGATCCACGCGGTCATCATCGTTCGGGGGGCGTCTGACCTCGCAGTCGCGGACCGGAGTCTGGACCCCGGCACCCGGGTCGGCGACCGGCTGCTGCGGGGAGGCGAGGCGCCGCTGAAGGCCGCGGACACGGTCGAGATCGGCGCGATGCGGTTCTGCGTGAGGCCCGGCGCGACCCGGAGGCGCGCCGCGGGGTTCGCGCCGTGCGACCGCCGCGAGCCGTACGCGTTCGTCGCGCACGTCCGCAAGGATCGGGACGCCGTGCTGGCCGACATGGGCGCGCTCCGCGCGGCGGGCGTGCCGCTGTGGTGGGACGCGAAGGAGGCGGACCCGGGGCCCGGGCGGCGCTGGAGCGACGAGGTGGACGCGGCCGTCCAGGGCGCGGCCGCGGTGCTGGTGTTCCTGTCACGGAACGCTCTCGACTCGATGCTGCTCCGGGCTCTCGCCGAGCGGGCGGTCTCGCTCCGGAAGGCGGTCGTGCCGATCGCGCTCGACCGCGCCGGTGCCGGTCACGACGTGCGCGCGCTCGCCGGCATCCGCGTGCTGCGGCGCGGGGGCGAGGACGCGGACCCGTGGCCGGACGCCCTGGTCGAGGCGGTCCGGCGGGCCATGCGCACCCCGCGCGATCGTCCGCCGCGCTGACGGCCCGGGGGACCCGGCCGCGCCGGACAGACGCACCGGCCGGGCTGCCGGAGGCACCGGTCACGCTCAGGCGTGCCGCCTGGCGTCCTCCTCCATCCGGGCACGCAGGAACGCGACGTCCGCCGCGTCGCTCGGTCGGACCGTGTCCTTCAACCGGACCAGCAGGGACATGGACGCGACCGGGACCTCGACGCCCTCGACGACCTTCCGCTCGATCCCCCCGGCAATCGCCCCGGCGTAGTCGATCCCGCAGGCGGACCCGAGGAGGTCGACCACCACCTCGTCCGCAACCCGGACGACGAGGTACCGCCGAACGTCGCTGTCCTCGATCTGCGCCACCGCGTTGTCCGGAAGCGACGCCATCGCGACCTTCAGGCGCCGCACGTTCTCGTCCGATGCGTCCACCAGGAGGTCGATGTCCTTGGTGCCCCGGACGAACCCGTGCAGAATGACCGCGAAGCCGCCGATCAGGACGTACCTCGCGCCCGCCGCGTTCAGCGCCGCGCAGAGTCCGACGACGTCCTCGAGTTCGGGCGCGCGTGAGTACGGGCCATCTCGCGGGTCATCCATTCGTCGGCATCCTCGTGTCGGGTGAAGCGATAGACGCCGCGCGGCACGAGCGCGTACCCGCGCAGGCGGTTGATCGTCCGCAGGAGGATGGCCGCGTCCCGCGCCGGGTCCGGGGCGTCGCTGCGGCGGCCGACGTGCTTGGTCGCCATGGTTCGATGGTAGGGCCGACGCAGGTCTCGATCAAGACGGGTCCCCGCACGGCGGGTCTCGCTTGGGCCATGGTTGCAATCGTGCATTTGAAATGCGTATTATCGACCTGCGCCGGTCGGGTCGCCTTCCGGTCCGGCGCCGACTCGGACGAGGTGGCGGCATGGCGGCAACGGCCAGGTACCTCCCGCGAGCGCTGGAGCCCGTGTTGCGGCGCGCCGCCCGGGGGTTTCCGGTCGTCCTGGTGACCGGCCCCCGGCAGTCGGGCAAGACCACCCTGCTGCGGCACGTGTTCGGCGACCGTTGCGGCTACGCGGCGGTGGACCTCCCGGACGTCCGGGCGGCGGCGTCGCTGGACCCGAGGGGGTTCCTCGCGATGAACCCCGCCCCGCTGATCGTGGACGAGGTCCAGCGGGCGCCCGAACTGCTCCCCTACATCCGCGCCGCCGTGGACGAACGGCGCGACGTGCCGGGGCAGTACCTCCTCACCGGCTCCCGGAACCTGGTCCTGATGCAGGCGGTCTCGAAGACCCTGGCCGGACGCGTCGCGGTGCTCAGGCTGCCCCCGCTCACCTTCCGGGAGGAGGCAGGGGATCCGGCCCGCGCGCTCCCGTGGGAGCCCGCGCGCCCGGCACGTCGTGGCGGCGGCCAACTGGCCGGTCGCGACCTGTGGCGGAGGCTCGTTCGCGGCGGCTACCCGGAGCTGGTGGCGGCACGCTCGCGCGACGCGGCCGCGTGGCACCGCGGCTACGTGGCCACCTACCTCGAACGGGACCTCCGGTCGGTCCGGCAGGTCGGTGACCTGGCGGCCTTCCAGACGTTCCTTGTGGCCCTCGCCGCCCGCAGCGGCCGGATGCTCAACGCCACGGATCTCGGCCGCGACCTCGGGCTGGCAACCAACACGATCCGGGCCTGGATCTCCGTGCTCGAGGCGACGTTCCAGGTCATGGTCGTCCGCCCGTACTTCGCGAACGTCGGCAAGCGGCTCGTGAAGACCCCGAAGGTCTACTTCACCGATACCGGGATCCTCTGCCACCTCTCCGGACTCGCCGCGGCAGGACGCGCGGCGGCCGACCTGCTCGCTGCCGGGCCGATGGCCGGCCCGGTGTTCGAGACCGCGGTGCTCGCAGAGGTGGTCAGGACGGCCTGGGGCCGCGGAGAGGAGCCCCGCGTCTGGTTCTGGCGCACGTCCGCGGGGGCCGAGGTGGACTTCGTCGTGGAGACCGGCGGCCGCCTCGTCGCGATCGAGGCGAAGTCGTCCGCAACGCCGCGCGCCCCCATGGCCTCCGGCGTGAAGCAGTTCCGCCGTGACGTCGGCGCCGCGGCGGGACCGGGCTTCGTCGTCCATGCCGGGGACGTGCGGCTGCCCCTGGGCGACGGCGTAACGGCGATCCCGTTCGGGGAGCTGTAGCCGGGCACGGAGAGGCGAACGCCGGTCTCACTCCCCCCGGAGCGACGGCAGGAAGACGGAGACGCCGAGGGAGGCCTCGAACGGCACCTTCACGTTCCTGCCGTCCGCGCCGTAGAACATGGCGGTCAGGTCCAGGCGAAGCGCCACGTGCTCGTGGACGTACGCGAGCGCGGTCGCGCCCGCCTCGCCCGCGATGCGGGGCTTGAAGTCGCGCTTCTCCTCGGTCGTGGTCAGCTCGACGCTGGCCACGCCGACCGCGCCGATGCCCGCCTTGATGCCGACGTCGAAGTGCGCCACGGTCGATCCGAGCAGCGCGAACTTGCCGTAGATCGGGAACCAGTGGCCGCACGCGAACGCGGTCCACGACAGCGTCTCGCGCGGGTTCATCAGGTCGGCCTTCTGGTCGTCGTCCATCCGGCGCGACAGCGAGGTCGGCGCGGCGAACAGGTACGCGCCGTGGACCTCGACCGCGAACATCTCGGTGATGTGATAGGCGTATCGCCCCCCCACCGGGAACAGCCACGACAGGTCGTCGTTCGGCACGAACCCGCCGAACGCGGCGAGCTGGTGGCGGCCGGTCTTCTCGAACGCGCGCTTCTGGATGACCTTGGCCCGCCCCGCCTCCTCCCACGCCGCCGCGGTGGCGGGGGCGGCCTTTGACTCCGCACGCGCCGCCGGCCAGGGGGCGAGAGCGACGGCCAGGGCCGCCAGGGTCGGAACGGCGGCGCGCGACCTCATTTCGGCGCCTCCCCGTCGAACCGGCGGTCGGCCTCCGGCCAGCGGTAGTAGCCCACCCCGAAGTAGAACATGTGCGACGGGAGCGGCAGGTCGTTCGTCAGCCCCTTGCCGTAGCCCGCCGTGAAGTCGAGCGGGCCGAGGCGCGACTTGACCCCGCCGAGGACGAGCGCGTTCACCCCGTGGTCGCCCTCGACCTCGACGAGCCCGTTCGTCTCGACGTACAGCTCCAGCCAGTCCTTGATCGGCCGGACGGACACCAGCGCGCCCCAGTCGAAGCTGGACTGGAGCTTCTCGTCGAAGTGGTCCGTCAGGAACCCGGAATCCGCGCGCCGCGTGAAGCCGGCGTTCGCCGCGAACGTCAGGATCGACACGTCCCGGTCCGCCGCGATCACCAGGCCGAAGTTCTGGTTGCCCGACCCGGCGAGCTTGTCCGCGTTCCCCGTGCCGAACATCACGAACGGCGTGACGGTCAGCCCGAACCCGGACTGGCTGCGGCGGAGCGCCTGGTACTTCAACGCGAGGTAGAGGTCGCCCGGCGACGTCCCCGACAGCTCGGACTCGAACGCCGGGTCGATCTTGCGATCGATGTGGAGCGGCATGGCCACGTCCAGCTCGAGCCGGTCGATGAGACCGATCCCGGCCGAGAACGTCAGGACCTGGCCGCGGCCCACCACGTCGAGGTCGGCCTCGCCCCCCCCACGCCGGATCGTGATCGGGCGGTGAAGGTACGAGTAGACGATCTGCACGGCCGTGTCGAGCTTCCACAGGGTGTCCGTGGTCTGGGTCCAGTAGCCGCCGCGGCCCACGCCGACCGGGGGCACGGACAGGACGTCGAGCGCGGAGGCGGTGGGGGCCGACACCAGGAGCAGGAGCGCCGAGAGCGCCCCGAGCCGTACCGGTCGATTCGTCACGTGTGCACCCCCTTCCTGCGAACCAGGCCGAGCGCGAACATGACCGGCACGAGCCCCCACCACGAAGACGCCGCCCCCCCGCCCGCCGAGCACGACCCGCCGATCCTCGACCCGGGCGGCACGTGGTGGTCCGGCGTGTCCTTGTCCCAGCCCGGGTCCGTCGCGTACCGCCGGTCCGTCGCGCACGAGCGGGCCGCGGCCGTCGCCGCGAGCGACGCAAAAACGCGGTCCAGGCAGGCGGCCCGCGCCGCGTCGTCCGCCACCGCGCGGCAGCAGAACGCGTCCAGCCAGTCGTCCGTGCCCGCCTCGGGCGCGCCCGCCGGGTACAGTTCCACGAAGTCGGAGAACCCGTCCCGGTCCGAATCGTCACGCTTCGGGTCGGTCCCGCACGCGACCTCGTCGAGGTCCGGCAGCCCGTCGTCGTCGTCGTCGGAGTCGCACGGCTCGTCGCCCGGGTACAGCGGCGAGAACGCCCATGTCTCGTCCTCCGGGTTCGTGTCCCCGTCGGTGTCGAGCTGGTCCGCGTTCCGGACGAACGGGCAGTTGTCGTCGCACCCGCTCCGCACCCCCGCGGTGCACTGGCCGGCCGGCGTGGCGGGCGCGGGCAGCGGCGCGACGAGGCCCGTCACGCAGTCGAAGGCGCGCGCGGGCCGGGCGTTGAAGCCGCCGGGCGCGGCGCCGTCCGCGTCCCCGTCGTCCGGCACGCCGTCGCCGTCGTCGTCCGGGTCGCACGCGTCGCCGATGCCGTCCTGGTCGTGGTCCGCCTGGCTCCCGGACCGGTCCGGCGTCCCGACCCGCCCGTTCTGCACGGTCCGGCAGTTGTCGTCGCACCCGGCGTCTTCCCATCCGGGCGCGAGCCACGCACCGCAGACCACGCCGGCCGGGCGGCCGTCCTTCATGCCGAGGTCCGGCACGCCGTCGTCGTCGTCATCGAGGTCGCACGCATCCCCGCCGAGCGTCGCTCGGCCGTCGCCCGACCCGCCGCCGGTGCCCGGTCCCGCACCCGGCCACGAGAGGTTCGCGCCCTGCCCGAGCACCGCGTCGCCGTCCGCGTCCGCCTGGCCCGGGTCGGCCCAGCGCGGGCACACGTCCTCCGCGTTCGGAATGCCGTCGTCGTCCATGTCGTCGTCGCACGCGTCCCCGAGCCCGTCCGCGTCCACGTCGCTCTGCCGCCCGAGCAGCGGATCCCCCCCGCCGCCGACCGCGCCCTCGCCGTTCGCGAGGTAGGGGCAGTTGTCGTCGCACCCGGTCCCGCCGCTCCGGCACGGCACGTCGCCCTCGACCCCCGAGAGGTCCCCGTCGTCGGGCACCGCGTCGCCGTCGTCGTCCGTGTCGCACGCGTCCCCGCCGTGCGTCGTGCGCGGGTCGGACGCGCCCGCTCCGGGCAGCCCCGGCACGAGCCAGTTCGCCTGCGGTCCCCACCCGGCCGCGTCCAGGTCGAAGTCCCGCTGGGCCGGGTCCGGCCACCGCGGGCACACGTCGATCTCGTTCGGGATCGCGTCGTTGTCCATGTCCCCGTCGCACGCGTCCCCGATCCCGTCGCCGTCCACGTCGCTCTGGCTGCCGAGCAGCGGGTCCGGGGCGTCGACCGAGAACGCCCCGTTCGCATGGAACGGGCAGTTGTCGTCGCACCCGACCACGCGACCGGAGACGCACGGCGCGTCCCCCGCCTGCCCGCTGCCGTCGCCGTCGTCCGGCACCCCGTCGTCGTCGTCGTCGAGGTCGCACGCGTCCCCGCCGGTCGCGTCGCGGCCCGCCGCGGTCCCCGCCCCCGCGCCCGACCCGGGGTAGCGCAGGTTCGCGACCCCGGCGCCCCACGCCGCGTCCTTGTCGTGGTCGACCTGCTCCGGGTCCGGCCACCTCATGCACACGTCCGTCGCGTTCGGCACGCCGTCCTGGTCCATGTCCGGGTCGCACGCGTCGCCGAGCGCGTCGCCGTCCACGTCGCTCTGGCCGCCGAGCAGCGGGTCGAGCCACGCCGCCGCGATCAGCGCCCCGTTCGGCACGAAGCGGCAGTTGTCGTCGCAGGCCGCGACCTGGCCCGTCACGCACGGCCGGTCCCCCTCGATCCCGCTCCCGTCGCCGTCGTCGAGCACCCCGTCGTTGTCGTCGTCGAGGTCGCACGCGTCCCCGCCCGCGAGCCTGCGCGCGTCCGCGTCCGCGCCCTGGCCGGGGAAGGCCCAGTTGATCTCCCCCCCGGCGCCGGCGTCCCCGTCCGAGTCCGACTGGTCCGGGTTCGGCCAGCGCGGGCAGTTGTCCACCGCGTTCGGCACGCCGTCCTGGTCCATGTCCTGGTCGCACGCGTCGCCGAGCCCGTCGCCGTCCGCGTCGGACTGGCCGCCCACCTCGGGCGGGAGCCCGTTCGCGAGCTTGTCCTTCGAGTTGGCGACGAGGCGGCAGTTGTCGTCGCACCCGGTCTCCTGGCGCGAGTGGCACGGCCGGTCGTTCGGGGACCCGGAGTCGTCCCCGTCGTCCGGCACGCCGTCGTCGTCGTCGTCCGCGTCGCACGCGTCGCCCTTCCCGTCGTGATCGAAGTCGTCCTGCCCGTGGTTGGCCGTGACGCGGCAGTTGTCCGCCGTGTCCGGGACGCCGTCGTTGTCGTCGTCCGGATCGACGCAATCGGCGAGCCCCTCGCCGTCCGTGTCGGGGAAGCCCTCGTCGATCACGGAGTCGCAGTCGTCGTCGATCGCGTTGCAGACCTCGGGCGCGCCCGGGTTGATCGCCGCGGCGGCGTCGTTGCAGTCCCCGCACCCCTTCTCGCACGTCCCGCCAGGCCCGTCGCACACCATCTTCCGCGTGCACCACCCGTCGTTGTCCGGGTCGCACCCCTCGTCCACGTGCCCGTCGCAGTTGTCGTCGATCCCGTTGCAGCGCTCCTCGGTCACGAACGGCTTCTGCTTCCGGACGCACGCGCCCTCGACGCACGACGCCGTGTGGCACTTGTCCTCGTATGCGGAGCAGTCCATCTTGTTGTGCTTGCAGGACCCCCCGGAGCACGTGTCCACGGTGCACAGGTCCGTGTCCGTGCAGTCGGTCGCCATCTCCTCCTTCGCGCCGCAGGAGTCGAACCAGTAGACGTCGTCGCCGAAGCAGCCCTTGTGGTCGTGCGCGGTGCACGCGGGCGCCGGCGCGGCCCCCCCGCCGCTGCCCGGGCAGCCGACCTCCGCGCTCGCGCCCACCACGGTCGCCTTGACCTTGCGCCTGTCGGACCAACCCGACTGGCCGAGCCCGAACAGGTACTTCGTGATGAACGGGCTCGCGTCGATGATCGGGAAGTGACCGGAACAGTTGGAGTAGCTCGCCGCCTGCTCCACGCACCGGTTCGGCCCGCAGTCCGCGACCAGGGCGATGCACGACTTGCCGTTCGCCTCGACCTTGACCTTGGCGCACCCCCCGAAGCGCGCGCCGCCGGCGATGTAGGCCCAGCTCCCGTTGTCGGTCGATTTCTCGCCGCACATGTGCATGTTCTGGCCTTCGCCGGCGCCGCCGAAGGTCGTGATGTAGTAGATGTCGTCCGCCGGGATGTCCGAGTAGCTGACCGCGGCGCAGTTCCCGGTCTGCGGGCAGTGGCACCCGGCGACCTCGAACGCGCTCGTCACCGATGCGAGCGAGGGGCCGGCCGGCGGCTCGTCCTCGGGGCCGCACGCGACGAGCGCCGCGGTCGCGGCGATCGCGGCCGCGGCCGGCGGTCCCCGCCACCTCCGCGGGCCCGCAGCGGCGGCGCGGCGCCGGCGCGCCAGGAACAGCATCGCGAACATCAGACCTCCCGCAACGCCCGCGCCCGCGGAGCCGGAAACCGGCGACGGCCCCCCCGCCGCGCAGCCGGTCCCGCCGCCGGAAATCGGGTCGCCCGGCGCCACGTGGTGATCCGGCGAGTCCGTCTCCCATAGCGGGTCCGTCGCGTACGCCCGGGCCGCAGGCTCGACCAGCGGCTCCACGCACCCCCTCGCGCGCGCGGCCTCGACCAGCCGGGACCTGAGCCCGGTCAGGCATGCCTCCCGCGCGACGGCGTCGCCGTCCCGGCAGCAGAAGCGTTCCAGGTACTGCTCCGTCCGCGGCGGCGGGTCCCACGCCCCCGCGTACAGCTCCGCGAAGTCCGAGAAGGAGTCCCCGTCCGTGTCCCACCGTCGCGGGTCCGTGCCGCAGGCGACCTCGTCCCGGTCGAGGAGCCCGTCCCCGTCGTCGTCGTCGTCGCACGGCTCGTCGCCCGGATGGACCGGCACGAACCCGACCCGGTCGTCGAGCGGGTTGCCGTCCCCGTCGAGGTCCCCCTGGTCCGGGTTGCCTGCGTAGGGGCAGTTGTCGTCGCACTTGACGCGCGTCCCCCCCGCGCACTGCGACCCGGCCGGCGCGGGCGCCGGAGGCTCGCCGCGCACGCAGTCCGGCAGCGGCTGCACGCCCTCCATCCACCCCCCGGTCGGCACGCCGTCCGCGTCGCCGTCGTCCGGCACGCCGTCGTTGTCGTCGTCCGGGTCGCACGCGTCCCCCAGCCCGTCCCCGTCGTGGTCCGCCTGGTCCGCCTCGCGCGGGAGCGGCGCCCGGAGCCCCGCGGCCCCGACCCCCTCCGCCCCGTTCGGCACGGTGGGACAGTTGTCGTCCTCGTCGGGGACACCGTCGTCGTCGTCGTCCGGGTCGCACGCGTCGCCCTGCCCATCGCCGTCGTTGTCGGAGGGCTCGGGGTCGTGGCGGAGCGGGCACGGGTCCGACTCGTTCGGCACGCCGTCCCCGTCCATGTCCGGGTCGCACGCGTCGCCCACCCCGTCCCCGTCCGTGTCCGCCGGGTGGGCGTGCGGCCCCTCCGCGTCCGCGAGGTGGGGGCACAGGTCGGTCGCGTCCGCGATCCCGTCGCCGTCGTCGTCCGGGTCGCACGCGTCGCCGTCGCCGTCCCCGTCGTGGTCCACCTGCTCCGGGTCGAACACGCGCGGGCAGTCGTCGTCCGCGTTCGGCACGCCGTCCCCGTCCATGTCCGGGTCGCACGCGTCGCCGGCGCCGTCCCCGTCCGTGTCGGCCTGGGCGTGCGGCCCGGACCCGTCGGGCACGAAGGGGCAGGCGTCCGCCCCGTCCGCGACGCCGTCGTCGTCGTCGTCCGGGTCGCACGCGTCGCCGAGACCGTCCCCGTCGTGGTCCACCTGATCCGGGTTCTGCACTCGCGGGCAGTTGTCGACCTCGTTCGGCACGCCGTCGTCGTCCATGTCCGGGTCGCACGCGTCGCCAACCCCGTCACCGTCCGTGTCCGCCTGCGCGCCGAGCCCCGGGTCGTGTCCGGGCAGGGACGCGAGCCCGTTCGGGTGGAAAGGGCAGTTGTCGTCGCACGCGACCGTCTGGCCGGTGACGCAACGCGCGGGCCCGCCGTCGTCAGGCACGCCGTCGTTGTCGTCGTCGAGGTCGCACGCGTCGCCGCCCGCCACGAACCGCGGGTCCGCGGCGCCGCCGATCCACCCCGGCCGGAGCCAGTTCTCGCCCCCGGCGCCCTTCGCGTCCTGGTCGTGGTCGGCCTGGGCCGGGTCCGGCCACCTCGGGCAGACGTCGAGGGCGTTCGGCACGCCGTCGCCGTCCATGTCCGGGTCGCACGCGTCGCCCACCCCGTCGCCGTCCGCGTCGGACTGGGCCGCGAGCTCGACCGGGAGTCCGGCCATCAGGGAAGGCAGGCCGTTCGGGACCAGCCGGCAGTTGTCGTCGCACCCCTTGCCGACCCCTCCCGGGCACGGCCGGTCGTTGACGGAGCCCGACCCGTCGCCGTCGTCCGGCACCCCGTCGCCGTCGTCGTCCGCGTCGCACGCGTCCCCGAGCCCGTCGTGGTCCGTGTCGGCCTGGAGCGGATTCGGGACGCCGTCGCAGTTGTCCGCCCCGTCCGGGGCGCCGTCGTCGTCGTCGTCCGGATCGATGCAGTCGGCGAGCCCGTCGCCGTCGGAATCGGGGAACTCCTCGTCCACCCGGCCGTTGCAGTCGTCGTCGAGGCCGTTGCAGGCCTCGGCCGCTCCGGGATTGACGGCGGCCGACAGGTCGCTGCAGTCTCCACATCCCTTCGGGCAGGTGGACGACACGCCCTCGCAGACCATCTCGGCGGTGCACCACCCGTCGTGGTCCTTGTCGCACCCCTCGTCCGTGTCGCCGTCGCAGTTCTCGTCCTCGCCGTTGCAGCGCTCCTCGGGGAGGTTCTCGCGGGGCTGCCTCCCGCACACGCCCTTGAAGCAGCGGCCCTCGTAGCACTTGTCGTCGAGCGCCGAGCAGTCCTTGAGCTTGCCGGGGCGGCACCGCTTGTCCTTGCACCGGTCGTTTTCGGTGCACGCGTCCCCGTCGTCGCACGGGTCCTCGTTCGCGGTGTGGTCGCACTTGCCGCCGTGGCAGTCGTCCGTGCAGACGTTGCCGTCGTCACACTCCTCGGCCTTGTCGTTCTTCTCGTCGCACGCGTCGTACCACCAGACGTCGTCCTTCGAGCACTTGCGCGTGTCGTGCTTCGGGTCGCAGGTCGGCTCCGGGTCGCCCGGGTCGCTCCCGCCGCCGCAGCTCCCGCCCTTGCAGAAGATGAACTTCTGGGCGTACCCGGCGCCGTGGCAGTAGGTCTTGACCCCCTTCCAGGTGAAGCAGGACATCTCGGTCGAGCAGTAGGACGACCCGGTCGCGTTCGGGATCCACCCGACGTGGCCGTAGTCGCCGGGCGTGCGCACGAACACGGTCTTGTCGCCCGGGCTGTTCTTGACGGGCCAGCCCGAGGCCGCGGCCTCGCCCGCCCACTCGTTCGCGTTGCCGTAGACCCCGAGCGCCTGGCCCCAGGAGCGGCAGGCGGCCTCCCAGGCCCACCAGGTGCAGTTCCCGTTGTTCGGGCCGATGTAGGAGCAGCACGGGAACGGGTGCCACGACTTGTTGCACGCGTTCTGGTGGTTCTCGCCGCCGCAGTAGTTGACCGCGGACGCCGGGCGGGCCGCGAGCGTCGCGGCGAGGGCCGCCGCGAGGGCCGCCGCGCGGGCCGCCGCGAGGGCCGCCGCGAGGGCCGCCGCGAGGGCCGCCCCGCGCGCGAAGACCACGAACGCTGCCCGCCGCGTCACCACTCGAATCCCTCGACGATGCGCAGCCAGGCGTCCCGCGACGCCCCCTCGTCGCCGTCCACGTACATCAGCCGGAACACCCAACTGTCCGTCGCGACGATCGCGTAGTGCTTGAGCGGCGCGCACTCCCCGCCAGCCGTGGCGAGGAAGGCGCGGAGCCGCCGCGCCCCCGCGTGCGCGAACACCGCGTCCGACCCCTCGTAGGTCGCGTACGCGCCGAACCGGTCGAGCCACGCCTCGAGATCGTCGCGATCCGTGTTCTCCCAGGCGTCGATCACGAACTCGAACTCGCCCTGTCCGGTCACGAGGAGGCGGCGCTTGATCACGTGGCGGCCCGAGCCCGGGTTCTCGAACTCCACGGCCACGTCGAGGTCGCACGGGTGGTCGAAGGCGAGCCCGGTCAGGTCGTCCCGGTACGGGCGGGAGCAGCGCGACAGGGCCCCCCGGACGGACGCGGACGCGGCGGACTCGGCGGACTCGGACTCGGACTCGGACGCGGACGCGACCGTCCCGCCGGCCGGGAGCGGCGACGGCGGGGCGTCGCGGTCGCAGGACGACGCCGAGAGCATCGCGAGCGCCGTAACGAGGGTCCGCATCCGCACGCGCCGTCTCCGGGGGCGTCGGGAAAGGATTATAGCGCGGCGGAGGGGTTGCGGGGGTGCCCCGCGGTCAGGAAGAGCACCGACGCAAGCCTGCGACTGCCTGAAGTCTTCCCGTCCCCGTCCCCGTACCCGAGCCCGAGCCCGCACCCGCTCATCAGCAGCTTTTGAAGTTGCAGCACAAGTCCCGCCGCGCACACGAGAAAACACGAGCGAGAAATATCTTTTCCGACGCAGGGAACTTTCGGGGGTATCCGGCGACCAATAGACGAAAGTGGGGAGTCCGCGAAC
>VGRB01000098.1 GCA_016875475.1 Deltaproteobacteria bacterium | reverse complement strand
GTGACCGCCCGACCGTCGCGGATCAGCGAGCAACGACCATCACGGAACTACGCGGGAAACAACAGCCGGACGCGTCGGCTTCGCCTTGAACCGCATGTACTACGCGTGCTTCTTCGCCGCGAGCGCCCACTTCCTCGCGAGGGGGGTCCGCTTCACCAAGCACTCCGGCGTCCGCGCGGCCGTCCATCGGGAGTTGGTGAAGACCGCGGCCCTGTCCGTGGACGACGGCCGGCTGTACGACCGCATGTTCGTCGAGCGCCAGGAGGCTGACTACCTCGAATTGACCGACTTCGATCCGGCAGCGGTCCGGGGCGATCTCGAGGGCGTCGCGCGACTGGTCGAGCGGCTCCGGGGACTGCACGTCCCGCCGCGATAGTCGACTGCTCCGAGCGCCGGACCACGAAGAGCCTCCACCTCGATCCATCGTGCTTCTGGCAGGTTCCTCGATTCCCGGCAGCGGAGACCGCAACGTGGTTTGTGGTTCGTACGGAGTTCGGAGAACGGCTCCAGGAATCCGCCGCTACTTGCGTGCCCGCCGACGCAGGGACTCCGGTTCATCGAGGGCCACGCGGGAAAGCCAGCCGGCAAGTCCGTTCGCAATCCGCTGGGCGTAGCCTTGCGGCAATCCGGCAACAAACGTGAGACGGACTTCGTCTCGTTTCTCGATGGCTGTCTTCGAGTTGCCGGGCGCTGGGTGTCGACCTACGGACCCGGCTGCCTTCCGGCGGGCGCCGGCCAAGCCGCCGCAGCGCCCACGTGCGGAACCCATGCGCCCCGCCCCGGTCACTTGACCCCGGTGATGCCGCCAGGGATACTCGCCCCGGCGGACACGGACTCGATGCACGCCGGAACCGGGCGCGGTGAACCGATGATGAAGGATCGACTGACCGAGATCAGGGTAAGGGGACTGCGCTCGCTGGATGATCTTGTCTTGCGGATCGGGAAACTCACGGTTCTGATTGGTGACAATGGGGCAGGCAAGAGTTCGATCATCGAAGCATGCGAGTTGCTCAGGAAGGCCGCGAATCCCAATTTTCTTCAGGAGTTCAACAGCATTCACGGCGGGTTCAGTACGCTCGGCCGGCACGGTTGCCGGGAAATCACTCTGGGTGCCCGCGCAAGCGGTCCAGCCGGCGACCTGGACTACGAGTTGACCTTGGCACCGGACGGCATCGTGGGCGAGCGCCTTGACCTGGGGCCCCTGGTTGAGGGGAAGGGACCCCTTCATGCCATCAGCAGAGTGGGCTCGAATATCAAGGTGTTCAGCCAGCAAGAGAGCAAGCTCGTACAGTGCGAGGTTCCTCCCGCGCAGCTGGCCATTGGCGCCTTTGGCGCTCTTCCTCCTCAACGCGCCATCGGAAGGATGGCGGCTCTACTGAACGGGATCAACGTCCACATACCCTTCGACGTCACGCCGTATTGGGTCGCCCGAGGTGTGGTCCGGCGGCATTCGCCTCTGCGAGATCCGGCCTTCATCGAACCCGCGGCGCGTCTTGAACGCCAGGGCGCGAATCTTGCGAGCGCGTGGCACGCTCTTCTGAATGCGGGCGACACCACAAGCCGCGAGAAACTGCTGGACAAGGTGCGACTAGGTCTCGGATACGAGGTCGAGAACATCGTAACTCTGGCGGCGCCTGGCGGGGGGCAGGTGTCGATCGCGGTGAAATTCCGTGGGATCGAGAAGCCAGTTCTGTCGTTCGGGCTGTCCGACGGGATGCTCGCCTACCTGGCCTTCGTCGCTCTTGCCCAAATGAACAGCGACGCGACCCTCCTCGCGGTTGACGAGCCGGAGCTTCATTTGCACCCCGATCTGCTCGTGCGCGTCACCGACAT
This sequence comes from Deltaproteobacteria bacterium, assembly GCA_016875475.1. Taxonomy (GTDB): domain Bacteria; phylum Myxococcota_A; class UBA9042; order DTJE01; family DTJE01; genus VGRB01. The sequence continues at coordinate 12,749 of VGRB01000098.1, read as the reverse complement.
GCTTGAGGACTTGGCAAGTGAGGTCCCGGTTGTTCTGGCTACTCATTCGGACCGGATCCTGGACGCACTTAGCAATCCCGCGGAGTCAGCGGTTCTCTGTTCGCTTGATCACGAGCGACGGACGCGGACCCTGCGCCCGGATCCGCAGGCGCTTGAGTCGTGGCTCCAGAAGTTCAGGGGTCTTGGCGAGCTACGGAGTGCCGGATACCAGGGAATCGTGATGACCAAGGGCGAAGACGAGTGACGGGGCCACGTTCAGTGGTCGTCCTCTACGAGGACCGCATTGGACCCGCGGCGAAGCAGTTCGGCCCCCACGATCTTCTTTGCAGTTGCATCGCAGACGGCGTCGGTATCTCGGTCTGGGAACTCATTCGGGACATCGCCTACGTCCCGCTGAAAGGCAATGGAAACCTCAGAAACGCGTGCGTGGACGTTGAACGGTTCCGAACCAAAGGCGAGACGGTCGTCGCCGTCTTCGACGACGATGAGATCAGACGGCTGCTGGCTCTTCCGGCGGACTCGTGCAAGCCGGCAGTGAAGGCTGCCGTTGGATCCCATCCAGGGCTCGTTGTCGTTCTTGTTGAAAGGAACATCGAAACGCTGGTAGACCTCGCGGCGGATGCGACAGGGTGTGCCAGGCCGGACAAGAAGGACCGCACGGCGCGGGACTCGATACTCAACAGAGTAGCGTTCGGCGACGAGCGAATCCGCACCTCGCTTCTCGGCAAGTCCGAGTCCCTCCGCTACCTTGTTCGCCGGGTCACGGAGTTGGTCAAGGCCCCAGATCGGTTGTCGGCTGTGTCTGCCGACATGGGGGGCCCCGCAGTGGACGCGGAGTCCGAAGTCCCGGCTCACTCACCTTGACCCCGGGGTATTCGCGCCCCGCGGCGCGAGTGCCTCGGAGCGCACCGGCCGGGCGGCGTGGACGCCGCGGGCGGTCTCTTCCGACCATTCCTGGGGTGATGTGGACGGTCGAGCGGTCCGATTCGTCCCCTGGAGCGGTTTTCCGGGGCCGATGACGAGCGATTGGTCGCCGGAGTGGCCGCTTGCGGGCATGCTGACGCCGCATTCGCACGTCGGACGGCCTGGGGCGGTGGCGACCTCGGGCGTCAGTCCGCGGCGTAGCGGAAGCTCTTGAGCCGTGCGGTCAGCGCGCTCCGGAGGCCGGCGAAGGTCCGGCCGATGACCACGACGACCTGGCGACCATGGAGGAGCACCCTGGCAGCGATGCGAAGGACCGACTGGCGCACGCGCATCAGGCTCCAGCCTTCCCCGGTCTCGTGCTCCAGCAGCACACGTACCGCATGGACAACGTTGTAGACATGGGTTGAGGAGCAGCAGGACCTCGTTGTGCTTCACGCCCGGTCTGAACGCGATCCCCCCTTCCCGGTCTGACAGGGAGATCGGCGGGGGCGCCGAGCCGCGACACGCGGTTTGAGTCACGTTCTGTGGTTTCCAGGCGTTACGCGCGGCGATCCCCGCCGGGATCGGGCTGAACCGAGGGCTTCAGCGGGCCGGGGGCATGTGATCTCCGTGGGTTGCGGCAGGCGACCTGACTCTCATGGCGTGCACCGGTCGCCGATCTCCCTGTCTGAACGCGATCCCCCTGCGAGTTGACCAGAACGTCGGGTGTGTGTCGTCCCGCGGCCGGCCTGACGCTCGTGTCCATGAAGACGTCCATCAAGAAGCCTCCGGCCGGCACGTAGGTCCGTGCGAGGTCTGGCTGGCTCTCCACACCTGGGCCTGGCAGGGTCGGGTGCCGTGCGTCCGACTCGGCCGGCGCCGGCTCTTCCGACGCGAGGACCTCGTCCAGTGGGTCGCCATGCACGTCGTGCCGGCGAGGAATTCCCCCGCGTTGACCGTGTCGCACCCGGGCCGTAGGATGGGCCTGCGGAAGTGGACGCCCAGAGAAAGGAGGTGACGGAAGATGGGCGTCCGGAAACGAGGAGACAAGTTCTACATCGACTACTACGTGGGTGGGCAGCGCGTGCGGGAGAGCGTGGGCACGAGCAGGCGCGAGGCCGAACAGGCGCTGGCGGCGCGCAATGCCGAGGTCGTCGCCGGCACCTTCCGGCTGCCGTCGGTCGAGCGGACCTCGTTCCGCGAGGCCGTGGACCAGTACCTCGACTGGTCGCGCGACCACAAGCGGACCTGGGACAACGACCAGTGCATGCTCGGCAAGCTCCTGCCGTACCTGGGCGACATGCCGCTGTCGCAGGTCACCGCGTGGCAGATCGAGGAGGTGAAGAAGGTCCTGCGGTCGCAAGGTCTGTCGGGATCCAGGGGCAACCGGTACCTGGCCACGCTCTCGAGCCTCTTCCATCGCGCGTTCGATCGGGGCCTCGTTCGCGAGAACCCGGTCAAGCGCGTGAAGCGGTTCCGGGAGAGCCCGGGGCGCCTCCGGTACCTGGACTCCGAGGAAATCGACCGGCTGCTGGGGTCCTGCGGCCTCGACCTGCGCGACGCGGTGATTTGCGCCCTCGGGACGGGAATGCGCCTCGGCGAGATCTTCAGCCTGAGGTGGCGTGACCTGGACTTCGAGGCCGGCTTCATCCACGTGGTGGACTCGAAGAACGGCGAGCGGCGGGACGTGCCGCTCTCGGCGGCGATCGCCAAGGCACTGGAAGGGCGGAAGGGCCGCGGGGGCGAGTGGGTGTTCGCGAGGCCGGACGGGACCACGTGCAAGTCCTTCATGCGCACGGCCTGGGACAAGGCCAGGGCGCGGGCGGGACTCGAGGACGTGCGCTTCCACGACCTCCGGCACACCTTCGCGTCGCACCTGGTCATGGGCGGGGCGTCCGAGTTCGCGGTCCAGCAGCTCCTCGGGCACAAGTGCCTGGCCATGACGAGGCGCTACTCGCACCTGTCCGGGGGCGCGCTGCGCCAGGCCGTGGTGGTCATGGACCGCCTGCTGCCCGGGGGTCGTGACGCGGCCGTGACGCGGCGCGTTGGGCACAAAATGGGCACGGTCGCCCGCCGGGCCGTTCGCTCGAGTTCGCAACGTGCCAAGATCCTTAGCTTCGCCGGGGTGGCGGAACGGCAGACGCAGGGGACTTAAAATCCCCTGTCCGAAAGGACGTGAGGGTTCGAGCCCCTCCCCCGGCACCCCCTCTCCCTTCCCGTACGCGAACCCGAACCCGTACCCGAGACCGCGCCAGAGCCCGACCCCGCCGAGCCCCGAAACCCGCCGTCCCCGGCGCTCACCCCCGCAGCTTCCGGGCCAGGGTGTTGCGGCCGATGCGCAGCAGCCGCGCCGCCTCGCTCCGGTTGCCGCCGCACGCCCGCACGGCCGCCTCGCATGCCGCGCGCTCCACGTCCGCGAGCGGCCGGACCGCCTGCGGGACCGCCTGCGGGACCGCCGCGGACACGGCCGGGACCGGCTGGACTCCCGTCACCTCGGGGGGGAGCGCCTCCGGTCGGATCTCGGCCGCGCCGGCGTCCGCCAGCACCACCGCGGACTCGATCGCGTTCTCCAGCTCGCGCACGTTGCCCGGCCACGCGTAGGCCAGGATCGCGGTCGTCGCGGCGGCGGACAGGCGGACCGCGGAGCGGCCGTACCGGCGGCACGCCTCGCGCAGGAAGTGCAGGGCCAGCAGCTCGAGGTCGCCCGCGTCGCGCTCCCGGAGCGGCGGCAGCGCGATCTCGATCACCCGCAGGCGGAAGTAGAGGTCCGCGCGGAAGCGGCCCTCCGATCGATGCCCCTGGGGCCTGCCGGGTCGGGATGGTGGGGTACACGTCTCGACGGGTGTCGTTCGGGACCGCCTACCGTGCGGGCCGGGCGACAGCGCGGAATGCTCGGCAGGGGCGCAACCGCGAGTGATCCGGGGTGGCTTGCGGCCGGGGGCGGTCCACCGGGCTGCCGTACAATCGGCGACGCGGGGGCCCGATGGACGCACCGTTCGACGTCGTGGTGATCGGAGCCGGCCCGGCCGGGATGATCGCGGCCGGACGCGCCGCCTCGCTCGGCCGCCGCGTGCTGCTGCTCGAGCGCAACCCCTCCCCCGGACGCAAGCTCCTCCTGACCGGGAACGGCCGGTGCAACCTGACGAACGACCGCGACCCGGCCCGCTTCGTGGAGGACTGCGGACCGCGCGGCCGCTTCCTGCACAACGCGCTCGCCCGGTTCGGCACGGCGGAGGCGGTCGCGTTCTTCGAGCGCCTCGGCGTCCCGTGCGCGGCCGGGCCGGACGGGCGCGTGTTCCCCCGGTCGGGAAGGTCCGCCGACGTGCTCGCGGCGCTCGCGCGGCACCTGTCGCGGGCGGGCGTGGAGGTCGGGACCGGGGCCCGGGTGACCGCGGTCCGACGCGACGGGGACCGGCTCGCGGTGGAGGCACGGGGGGGCTCGACTTCCGCGCCCGTCGTGATCGTCGCGACGGGGGGAGTGTCGTATCCGCGCACCGGCTCGACCGGCGACGGGCACGCCTTCGCGGCCGCGCTCGGGCACGCCGTGTCCGACCTGCTCCCGGGCGAGGTCCCCCTGCGCGCGGCGGAGGCCTGGGTGCGCGGCCTTCCCGGGGTGTCCGTCCGCGACGTCGTGCTGGCGGCCGGGAAGGACCGCTGCCGGGGCGACGTGGTGTTCACGCACTCCGGGCTGTCGGGCCCGGCCGCGCTGGACCTGTCGCGGCGGGTCGCGGGACGCCTGAGGGCGGGTCCGGTCGCGGCGACGATCGACCTGTGCCCGGACCTGTCCGCGGCGGGCGTCGAGGCCAGGGTCCGCGGCGCGACGGCCGACCATCCCGCGCGCGGGGCGCGACGGACGCTGTGCGCGGCCCTGCCCGGCCTGCCGGAGCGCCTGGCTGCGCACGTGGCGTCGCCGGCGACCGTCAAGGACTTGCGCGTCACGCTGACCGGCACCGCGGGCTTCGACGAGGCGGTCGTGACGATCGGCGGCGTGGACACGCGGGAGGTCCGCCCGGCCACGATGGAATCGCGCCTCGTGCCGGGCCTCCACTTCGCGGGCGAGGTGCTCGACCTGGACGGCCCCCGGGGGGGCTACAACCTGCAGATCGCGTGGACGACCGGCTGGGCCGCCGGGACCCATGCGGGGGGAGGCGAGCCGTGAAGCCGATCGGCCGCGGCCCCCGGGTCCGCGAGGTCGGGCTCGCGGCGGGGCTCGTGGACCGCGAGTCCTGCTCGATCGACGCCACGCGGTCCGCGCTGCGGTCCTCGCGCCGGCGCTGACGATATGGTAAGAACCCCGCATGGTCTCGCGTACGACAGCCACGGTGCTTCTTGTCATCGCGCTCGGCTGCGGGGGCGCCTCGCCCGCCGGCGTTTGGGCGGGTGACGAGCGCACCGATCGCCCGGTCGCGCTGCCGGAGGTGGGCTACCCGGACGCCGACGGGACCGACGGGGCGGACGACCCGGCCGGTGACGAGGCAACGCCGAAGCCGGACGCCGCGGACGACCCCGGCACCGGCGACGTGCCCGGCGACGCGGGCGACGACCCGGACCAGGACGCGACGGCCCTGCCGGACGACGCGCCGGACGAGGCGCCGGACGAGGCCGCCACTCCGGACACCGCGGTCCCCGACGCGGCGGACGTCCCGCAGCCGGGCGACGCCCCGGACGCGGCCGACGCCCCGGACGCGGCCGACGCCCCGGACACGGCGAACGGGTGCCCCCCGGGCGCGGCCGGCTGCGAATGCGTGGTGAACGCGGACTGCGACCCGGCCTACACCGGGTTCTGCGGCAAGAACCTGTGCAACAAGGCGGTCGGACTCTGCCTGCTGTCCCCGGCGCAGAAGGACGGGACCGCGTGCGACGACGCGGACCCGTGCACCATCGGCGACCGGTGCACCGCGGGCGCCTGCGGCGGCTCGCCCAACCCGTGCAGCGACTCGAACCCCTGCACGCTCGACTCCTGCGCGGCCCCGGACGGGTGCCGCCACGACCCGAAGCCGGGCCCCTGCGACGACGGCGACGAGTGCACTGGCCCGGACGGTTGCGAGGACGGCGCATGCAAGGCGGGGCCGGCCCTGTCGTGCGACGACGGCAACGACTGCACCGCGGACTCGTGCGCGCCCGCGAGCGGGTGCGTCCACTCGGACCTCGCGGGCGGCGAGTGCGACGACCGCGACCGGTGCACGATCGGCGACCACTGCGAGTTCGGCAGGTGCACCCCGGACGCGGCGAAGGACTGCGACGACGGGAACGGCTGCACCGCGGACTCGTGCGACCCGGCGACCGGCTGCTTCACCACGCCGCTCGAAGGCGCCTGCGACGACAAGGACCCGTGCACGGTCGGCGACCACTGCGAGGCGGGCGAGTGCAAGTCCGGGGCGACCGGGACGTGCGTCGTGTGCGACGACGGCTTCTGCGTCGAGCCCGAGGAGACCTGCGAGACCTGCCCAGCGGACTGCGGCGAGTGCCCCCCGGACTGCGTGCCCGTCCCGGAGATCGGGTGCGGCGGCACGTACCAGGGGACGACCGCGGACGGCACCGCCGCGATCGACTCGTACGGCGGGCTGTTCGACCCGTGCTTCTCGCCCTTCTCGGTCGAGGGGCCCGAGCGGGTGGTCCCGTTCAGGACGGACGAATCCGTCCACGTCCGCGTGACCGTCAGCGCGTCCCCGAGCCACGACGTGTTCGTGCTCGGGACGAACTGCGCGCCCCTGTCCTGCTCCGCGCTCGGCATCGGCTTCCTGGGCCCGGCCGAGACCGTGTTCGAGCCGGTGCCCGGGCAGACCGCGTACCTGACGGTGGACGGGACCCAGGGCGGGCCGTTCACGCTTTCCGCCTCGTGCATGGAGGCCGCGTGCGGGGACGGCGGCGACAACGACGCGGACGGCGCGACCGACTGCGACGACGCGGACTGCGGGGGCAAGGCCCTCGCCTGCGGAGCGACCCTCGCCGGCCGGGCGGACGCGTTCAGCCACGCGGGCTCGTATTCCCCGGCGTGCGCCGCCGCCAAGGGGGACGAGAACGACGCCGTATTCGCCTTCTCGGTCGCGTCCGAGCAGGACGTGTCGGTCGTGGTCACGCCCGAGTACGTCCAGGACCGGCTGGACGTGTACGTGCTGTCGGGCGGCTGCACGGGCGCCCATTGCGTGGCGCGCGCGACCGGCGGCGGCGTCACCACCACGGTCCAGTTCCACGCGACCCCCGGCATGTACCGCGTCGTGGTCGAGGAGGAGTACGAGTCCGCCGACTCCACCGGCAGGTTCGACATCCGGGTGAACTGCTCGCCGTGACCGGGTGATACAATCCGCCGGCTTTCCGGATCCCGTCCCCGATCCAGAGGAGGGCGTGAGATGACCCGCGCAACCCCGTTCCTGGCCGCGCTCGCGCTCCTGGCCGCCGCGCCCGCGCTCGCGGAGGACCCGGAGCCCCCGCGCGTCGACGTCCCGGTCGGGACCTCGGCGGCCCGCGGCCCGGCCGACGCGCGATGCACGATCGTCGCGTTCTCGGACTTCCAGTGCCCCTTCTGCGCCCGCGGCCACGAGGTGCTGAAGGCGGCGGAGAAGCGGTACGGCAAGGACGTGCGCGTGGTGTTCAAGCACTTCCCGCTGTCCTTCCACCCCGAGGCGCGGCCCGCGGCCGAGATCGCCGAGGCGGCCAAGGCGCAGGGGCGGTTCTTCGAGATGGCGGACTGGCTGTTCGCGCACGGCAGCCGGATCGCGTCGCCCGAGCTGGACGACGGCGCGAAGGCGCTCGGGCTCGACGTCGCGCGCCTCCGCAAGGACGCCCCCGCGGGCGCGAAGCAGGTGGACGACGACATGGCGCTCGGCGGGCAGGTCGGCGTCCAGGGCACGCCCACCTTCTTCGTCAACGGCCGCGTGATCTCCGGGGCGCAGCCGCTCAAGAGCTTCGTCGAGCTGTGCGACGATGAGATCCGGGCCAGGGGCGGCAAGCCCCCGGCCGGCCCCGTCGAGGAGCCCGGCCCGCCGGCGACCGTGGCCCCGCCCCCGCCCTACACGAAGGCGCTGGAGGCCGACCTCGACGGCGACGGCACGAAGGAGTCGATCGCGGTGGAGGTGCCCGAGGGCTCGACCGGGCGGTTCGCGCTCACGGTCGGCAAGGCGCGGGTCGAAGGCGCGCTCCGCTGGGCCTCGGACGGCGCCGAGACCGTGGACGTGGACGCGTCCGACGCGGCGATGCAAGTCGCGGTCCACGCGGCCGGGCCGGACGACGCGCACGACTTCGCGGTGTACGCGTACGACGGCAAGTCGCTCAAGGAGATCGCGCGGTTCTCCGGCGTCCCCCAGTGGAGCGGCGACGGCTCGGTGTCCGTGGGCGAGTGGCTCCGGTTCTGGCCGCGCGTCGAGCGGTACGCGCGCGACCCGAAGACCGGCACGCTCCGGAAGATCCCGGTCGAGCTGCACTTCGTCGGCATCCCGGCGCAGGCCGTCGAGCGGGTGGCGCTCCAGCGCTCGCGGACCGACAAGACCGTGGTCGCGACCGTCAACTCCGGCACCGACGCGATCCTGCTGCTCGCGGACACGTCCGCGAAGGACGCGAAGGACTGGTGGTTCCTGGTCCGCGCCGACTCGGGCGTCCTCGGCTGGACGCGCCAGTCGGCGTTCGAGGGGAAGTTCGTCTTCGGCCCATGACCGTCGCCTCGGACCAGCGCCGGGACCGCGGACGGCGGGGGATCCCCCCCCTGCCCGGGGCGTGCCTCGTGGTCGTGGACCCCCAGCGCCTGTTCACCGACCCGGCGTCGCCCGCGTTCGTGCCCGCCTGGGCCTCCTGCCGGCCCGCGGTCGCGGCGCTGGCGGCCGGTTTCGCCGCGCGGGGGCTCCCGGTGCTGGCGGTCCGGCACGCCCATCCCGAGGGCGACGACGGGGGCACGATGGGGTTGTTCTGGGACCGGCTGCAACGCCCCGGCGACCCGCTCTCCGCGGTCGACGCGGCCGCGGCCGGCCTGCCCCGGGGCACGCGCGTGGTGACGAAGCGGCGCCTGTCCGCGCTGTCGGTCCCGGCCGTCCGGCGCGCCGCGCGGGCCGAGGGCACGATCGTGATCGCTGGCGTCCAGACGCACCTGTGCGTGGCCGCGACCGCGATCGAGGCCGCCCGGTTCGCGCTGCGCCCGGTGGTCGTGACCGACGCGACCGCCGCGCGCGACGCCTCGCTGCACGACGCTGCGCTCGCCCTGCTCGCGTCGGGCCACGCCCACCTCGCGACGTCGGCCGAGGTGCTCGCGGCGCTCGATGCCGGCGTCCCGGAACGGGGGGTTGCGCGATGAGCGCGAAGCGCGACATGGTCGTGATCGGCCTCGGTCCCGCGGGCGTCGCCGCGGCCCTCCAGGCCTGGCGCGACGGGCTCGACGTGCTCGCGATCGGCGACGAGCCGGTCGGCGGCCTCCTGCCCGCGGCGCACCGGCTCGACAACCTCCCGGGCCACCCGACCGGCATCTCCGGACGGGCGCTCGCGCGCCGCCTCGCCGCCCAGGTCCGCGCGGCCGGGGTCGCGGTCGAGCGCGACCTCGCGACCGCGGTCGAGCGCGCCGGGGAGGCGGGGTTCCGGGTCGTGACCGGTGGCGGCCGCGTCCACCTGGCGCGCACGGTCTGCATCGCCCCGGGCACCTCGCCCGTGCCCCTCCCCCGAGGACTGGTGCCGGACGGGGTCCACGTGCTCCGGGACGTGCGCGGACTCGAGCGCGTGCCGGGCAGCAACGTCCTGGTGATGGGCGGCGGTGACGCGGCGATCGACTCCGCGCTGTCGGTCGCGGACGCGTGCATGCGGCCCGTCGTGGTGGCGAGGCACGCAACCCGCGCGGCGGCACGGCTCCTGGCGGAGGCGGCTGCTCGGGGGATCCACGTCCGGATCGGCGACGCGGACCGTCGCCGCGACGCAACGACCGCGATCGCGTGCATCGGGCGCGAGCCGCGGCTGGAGCTGCTGCACGACCTGCTCCCGGGCGGCGCGCCGCGCGACGTCGCGACCGAGGTGCCGGGCCTGTTCGTCGCGGGCGACGCGATCCGCGGCCGCGATCGGTTCGTGGCCACGGCGATGGGCGACGGGCAGCGCGCGGCGGTGCTCGCGCGGGCCTACATCGAAGGGAGCGGCTCGACGTGACCGGAGGAGCGACGTACGACGTGCTGGCCGTGACCGGCGATCCGGAGGTCGCGGAGGTAGGGGTCCTCCGGTTCCGGGGCGACGACCGCCTCCGGGTCGAGACCGTGGACGGGCTCGCGCCGCCGCTCTCCCGCGACGCCAAGTGGATCGTCAACGTTTCCACGCAGTTCGGGTGCCCGGTCGGGTGCCCGTTCTGCGACGCGGGCGGGCCGTTCGCCGGGAACCTCGCCGCGGACGAGATGCTCGCGCAGGTGCGCTGGGCGCTCGGCCGTCACCCCGGCGCGGCAGGCCGCTGCGCCAAGCTGAAGGTCCACTTCGCGCGCATGGGCGAGCCCTCGCTGAACGACGCGGTTCCGGACGCGGTCGCCGCGCTGCCGGCGACGACCGGCGCGCCCGGGGGGTGGGCGTGCGTCGCGACCGTGGCGCCGAGGGGGCGGGAGCGCTGGTTCGAACGCCTGCAGGCCGCGAAGGAGGCGGCGTTCCCGGGCCGCTTCCAGCTCCAGTTCTCGGTCCAGTCCACGGATCCGGAGGCGCGCCGGCGGCTGATCCCGGTGCCGCACTGGGGGCTCGACGATATCGCGGAACGGGGACGCGGGTTCCTGGCAATGGGCGACCGCAGGGTCGTGCTGAACTTCGCGCTGGCGCGGGACGTGCCGTTCGACTGGCGGGTGGTCGCGGCGCGCTTCGACCCGGCCGCGTTCGCGGTGAAGCTGACGCCGCTGAACCCGACGGAGCGCGGGGCGGCGCTGGGTTTCCGGACGCGCCTCCGCGGGGGGGACGACGACGCGATCGGGCGCGAGGTGGCGGCCCTGCGGGCGGCCGGGTTCGACGTGGTCGTGAGCGTGGGGGACGAGCGGGAGGACCGCGTGGGCAGCAACTGCGGCCAGGCGGTCAGGAGAACGGCGGGATGGGCGGGGCAGCAGGCGTGACGACGAACGGGACGGCGCTGGCGGCGGTGCTGGCAGCGGCAATTGCGCTCGAGTCGTGCGAGCGGGCCGCGGTCGAGCCGCTCGCGGAACGGTCCTCCGCGATCGTCGGGGGCAAGGTCGAGACCGGCTGGCAGGGGGTGGGCGCGCTGACGCTGACGTTCCCCGGGGCCGGGTACGTCGGGAGCTTCTGCACCGGCACGCTGGTCGCGCCGCAGTGGGTGCTGACGGCCGCGCACTGTCTGGTCCGGCACGAGGACATGCCGGTCTCGCCGCCGCTCGTGCGGTTCTTCGTCGGGAACGACGCGAAGGGCGGCGAGGAGGGGCTCCCGACCTCGGGCACGTTCCACCCGGCGGACGCGTTCGTCCTGCACCCGGGCTACGACCCGGACGACGAGCAGAACTTCGACGACATCGCGTTGATGCACCTCGCGAAGCCGGCCTCCGGCGTGCCGGCGTACGCGATGAACGTGGCGCCGTTCGGGTCGGGATGGGTCGGTGTGGATCTGCTGTACGTCGGCTTCGGCGCAGTCGAGGGCGTCGAGCACACCGGGTCCGGGATCAAGCGTTCCGCCTACGTCCCGATCGTCGACTACTGGTCCGACCTGTACTCGTCCGACTTCAACGGCTCCGGCATCTGCTTCGGCGACTCCGGAGGCCCGGGATTCGCCCAGGTCAACGCCGCGACGGTCGTCGTCGGCGTGAACTCCTCGGTCAGCGGCGGCGGCGCCGCGGACCCGTGCACCGGCACCTCGTACCACGTGCGCGTCGACGCGTACCAGACGTGGCTAGGCGACCGCATGGCCGAAGGCGTGCCGTCGTGCAAGGCCGTGCCGGGGACGTGCTTCTGCACGGCCGCGTGCTCGCCCGACGGGACCTGCGACAACGCCAAGTGCCAGAAGGCGGGCTGCAAGGAGACGTACGACTGCGTCGGGGACTGCGGCGAGGACCACGCGTGCAGCGTCGCGTGCTACGTGGCCGCGACCGACGGCGCGCGCGCCGCGCTGGACGCGATGTACGTGTGCCTCGTCGTGAACTGCGCGAAGTACGAGGACCCGGACCAGTTCTCCGAGTGCGCGACCGGCCAGTGCCAGGACGAGATGCTCGCCTGCATGCCGCCCGCCGACTGCCCCCCGCAGGGCGGCGGGTGCCAGTACGGGACTGCGTGCGCCCCGGCCGCGAGCGGGCACATGGACTGCTTCCCGTCGGACGGGCTCGGCGAGGGCGCGAAGTGCCCGATGAACCCGGGCGACAGGCTCCCCTGCGCCGACGGCCTGTTCTGCACGGGCGGCATCGTCAACGGCAAGTGCACCCGGATGTGCACGACCGACGCGCACTGCGGCGCCGGGTCGCAGTGCCACGCGCCGCTCTTCCCGGGGATCGACGACATCGGCGTCTGCGGCTGCATGGACGCGGACGACGACGGCGAGTGCGCGGACGACGACTGCGACGACGGCGACCCCGCGATCCACCCGGGGGCCAAGGAGGTCTGCGGGAGCGGGAAGGACGAGGACTGCGACGGCAAGACCGACGAGGGCTGCCCGACCTGCACCCCGAGCGGCCCGGAGATCTGCGGCAACGGCAAGGACGAGGACTGCGACGGCAGGACCGACGAGGATTGCGAGCCGGTCTGCACGCCGGCCGGGGACGAGACCTGCGGCGACGGCATCGACAACGACTGCGACGGCGCGACCGACGAGGACTGCGATCCCGTCTGCACGCCGGCCGGGGACGAGGCCTGCGGCGACGGCCGCGACAACGACTGCGACGGCGAGACCGACGAGGACTGCGGGCCCGCCTGCACGC
>VGRB01000097.1 GCA_016875475.1 Deltaproteobacteria bacterium | reverse complement strand
GGACGCCTGCGAGGGTGCGACCGGTCAGTCCGGGACGGTGAGCAGATTGAGGCCGGAGACCGGGTCGCGGCGCCGGATCAGGACCGCGTTCAAGGCGATGGCGTGCACCTCGGCGGTGACCGAGACCATGCCCGAGAACAGGTGGCCGCCCACGACCTCGCAGCCATCGGTGCCGAGGACCGCGTGCAGGTGGACGACAACGCCCCCGTCCTCGAGCCGCGTGCCGTTCCCCGTCAGGGACAGCAGTTCGACCTCGCCGAAGGTGCGTCGAGCGTACGCCTTCGTCGCGAGGTCGAAGAACCCGACCTCGGGGTCGCGCAGGGCGCCGATGCCCGCGAACGTGCAGGCCCGCCAGCCCCTCTCCTCGACCAGCCGCGCCAGCGAAGCCATGACCTCGTCGCCGCGCTCCAGCACGACGAACACGCCAGAATCCGTCACGTGCGCCTTCACGTCGTCCTCCCTGGTCCTCGATCCCCGTCCCGTCGCTGCTTCCCGACCCTGGCGAAGGGCCTCGATCCCCCCGGACCCGCCGCTCCTACCTCACGCGACCCGGGAGGTCAAGGAGGAACGCCGGAGAAACGCCGGACGGAACCGGGGTCATCGTTGACATCTCGTTCGGGGAGTGGCACTACTTGGCCACCGGCGTCGCTCCGCTCCGGCGGGGTTGGGCGGCTTCCAGCGGAACGGGCGATCTGGTTGCCCCGGAACTGCCGCGCGCCTTCCCGAACGGTGTCGTCCCTCGCCGGAACAGGCGGGAGGCATCACCGGAATGCGCGGTTTCGGGGTGCACGGATCCGGGGGGCACGTGGATGAAGGGAGCCCAGGCGCGTCTTCCGTCCGCGGCACTCCTGGCGGTGTTCTTCGCCTCGGGCTTCTCGAGTCTCGTGTACCAGATCGCGGGGTCGCGCATGTTCTACCCGGTGTTCGGAATGAACCTCCCTGCGATCACCGCGGTCGTGGCGGCGTTCATGGGAGGGCTGGGCGTTGGGGCGCACCTCATCGGGCGGTGGGTCGACCGCGCCGATCCCTGGAAGACGTACGCGATGCTCGAGGTGGGCATCGGCTGCTTTGGCCTGCTCCTCCCGCACGTGGCCTCGCCCCTGGGCGAACTCCTCGCCGGTTGGACTCCGCCGGGCAGTCCCGGGCTTGCCGTCAACCTCGTTCGTTTCGTCGGGGTCACGCTCCTGCTCGCGGGCCCCTGTCTGCTGATGGGTGGGACGTTCCCCGCGTTCGTGCGGGGGTACTCGCGCACTCCGGGCCGACTCGGTCGAGACATCGGGTCGCTGTACGCGATCAACACGGTGGGGGCGGCGAGCGGCAGCCTGGTGACGGGCGTGTGGCTCCTCCCGTCCCTGGGCCTGACGGAGATCTGCTACGGTGCCGCAACGCTGAACTTCCTGCTCGCCCTCGCGATCCGGCTGGCCGGGCCGACCCAGGAACGACCCTCCGGGAGCGTCGTCACGAGCAACGGCGCCGGGGGCGGCGCGGCGTGGGCACCGCTCGTCCTGCTCTTCCTCACGGGCTACCTGGGCCTCTCCTTCGAGCTGCTGTGGACGCGGGCCCTCACCCAGCCTCTCGGCGCGACCTACCTCAGCTTCTCGATCATCCTGACCGCGATGCTTCTCGGGATCTTCCTGGGGAGCGCGTTGTATCGCGCCCTGCTCGCCGACCGGGAACGACCGGGCCTGCTGATGGGATTGACGGTTCTTCTTCTGCTGGCGTCGGTGTCGTCGTTCCTGATCGTCTCCCGCCTCCAGCCGTTGCAGGAGGCGCTCCGGGGTGTCGTCCCGGTCGCCGTCGTGCGGGCGCTCCTGCTCTGCCTGGTTGCCTTCCTTCCGACCGCGACGGTGCTTGGCGCGATCTTCCCGCTCTGTCTGCGCACCCTCGCGAGGAGCAGGGCTGGGCTGGGGCGCGAACTGGGGTTGGGGTACGGCGTCAACACGGCCGGGGCGGTGATCGGCGTCGTGTCGACAGGGCTGGTCACGATCGAGCTCCTTGGCTCGGGAGGAACGCTCATACTGCTGTTCGTTCTCGCGACCGTCGCGGTATGTGTGGCGTTCTTCGCATCCACGCCTCGCCTTCCGCTCTCGCGCCTGGTGGCGGTCGTCCTGCCGGCGGTCGCGCTCGCAGCCCTCTTCCCGAGCGACGTCTTCTTCGCCAACCAGCTCGCGGCGTTGCGGGCCCAGCTCCCTGGCGACAGCGAGGTGCTGTTCCAGGGGGAGGACGCGACATCGATGGCGACGCTCGTCGAGATGCGCGGACAGCCCTTCAGCTACGTCGAGGATGCTCAAGTCCGGGACGGGAGGCAGCGCGACATCTTCCACTCCAACTGGCGCGGCGTGGGCGGCACCCGGATCTACTTGTGGAACGTCATGGGCGGCTATCTGGCCGGGATGCTCCACCCCGACCCGGAAGAGGTCCTCGTCATCGGCTACGGAAGTGGCCGACAGCTCAAGACCCTGGCCAGCCTTCCACATGTGGGCCGAATGGACACGCTGGAGGTGAACCCGCTGAACTTCGCGGCATCGGACTACTTCTACCTCGACAGCAGCGCCGTCCTTCGCGATCCCCGGGTCCACGTGTTCGTGGATGATGGTCGCAACCATCTGCTTCGCTCGCGGCAGCGCTACGACGTCATCGTGGTCGACGTGGGCGGAATCGATGGTGACGGAAGTGAGTTCTTCTACACCCGTGAGTTCCTGGAGCTATGCCGCGACCGTCTCCGGCCGGGAGGGCTGCTCTTCACGTGGATGGACATCCGGCAGGTGCTGCAGCCGGTGGGTCTGATGTACCGGCGCACGCTGCACGAGGTCTTTCCGGATGCGTCGGTGTGGCTCGGGACAGGCGAGTCCACCTCGTACGGCTGGCTATGGCTCGTCGGCAGCGAGGGACCCCTGCAGGTCGATCTCGGGGTCCTCAAGCGACGATGGTCGGCGCTCACGCCGCACCAGCGTGCCGAACTCGACCTGGCCGGACTGCGCGACCCGGAGCAGTTGGCCTCGCTGTACCTGACGAAGCTGGGACCCCCGCCGGCCGGAATCACCCCGGCTCGAGTTCTGACCGACGATCGGCCGTACTGCAAGCCGGTCTGGCGGTCATCGTACCCGACGGGAGATCCGTCCTGGAATCCCGGTGTTCTCGCCGATTCGGTCCACCAGCTCCTGGAGACGGAGTCGGGGCCTCCCCTGGCCGGCGCGAGCGAGGAGGAGCGAGAGGCGGTGCGGAAACACCGTGCATCGTTCCTGCGCATGGCCCACAAGGGGACGACGACGGGGCGGTTTCGCCTCCCGGCCGCGCTTCTGGCCGCGCCGCCGCCATGATTTTCGCGTGCCCGGGACGTGGAAGGCGGGGCCGATGCGCCCGTGCGCGGCCATCGCTGCATCCTCGAGAACCGAGCGCAGGTGGAGGAGGGGCGCGTTGGCTGCGGCGCCAAGGCCGCATCTCCCGCCGCTGCGGCTGCCGGTGCGTCGCCGGCGGCCGGAGGGAACCGCGCCCAAACGCGCTTGAGCCTCGCTACTCGCGCTACTCGATCGTCCCGCCGGAGCTTGCGCAGGATGCCTCGGCGTCGGCCTTGGTGCTGGGGGCGTAGTACAGGGCGAAGTACTGTCGCGCCCCTTCGGTGATGCGGCAGGAGGCCACCACGCCGACCGCCTTCCTCATTACGGGTTCGGGAACGGGATTGTTTTCGGATCCGCAAAGCGCCAGGATCGGGATCGGGATCGGGCTCCGGAGGTGACCGGTGGGGCCGGTTCAGCTTACTACGGACGTGGTTTCGGTTGGCGAGCTGGAGGTTCAAGCTGCGCGGATCCTGCGGAGGGTGAACCGCGACCGCTGTCCAGTGGTGACTACGCAGCACGGTAGGCCTGCGGGCGTTCTGGTGTCGCCAAGGGATTTCGATGACTTGGCGGAGCGCTCCCGGTTCGCGAAGGCCGTGGGGCGTGGGCTGGGAGACGTCGAGTCCGGCCGCGTGGTCGAGGACGAGGAACTGGACGAAGAGCTCGAGAAGGCATTCAAGCGCAGGGCGAAGAAGTGAGGTTGGCCATGAACGGAAGCCCCTTTGCCTCGGTCCTGGTGATCGTCCTGGCCGTGCAGCTTTCGTGCGACAGCCCCCCTCAGGACCCGGATCCTGGATGCGCCACGAACGACACCGATTGTGACGGGATAGTGACCGGCAAGGACAACTGCCCCTCGGTCCCCAATCCCGGCCAGGAGGACTTCGACAAGGATGGCAAAGGCGACGTGTGCGACAGCGATGACGACGGGGACGGCCACGCCGACCTGACGGACTGCGAACCGTTGAATCCCCTGGTGCACAAGAAGGCCGCCGAGAAATGCAACCTGAAGGACGACGACTGCGACGGCTTGATCGACGAGCCGGTCTCGCCCTGGCCGGACAACACCTGCCCATCGGGATTCGCGAAGCTCCTCAGGGACGAGGACGGTGACGGATACGGCGTCACTGGCGACATGACCTGCCGGTGTACCGCCGGGGCTTCGTACACGGCCGCGACGGGGGGAGACTGCGACGACGGCGACAGCGATGTGCACCCGGGCGCCATCGAGGCCTGCGATCAGGTGGACGGCGACTGCGATGGCGAGGTCGACGCCCAGGAGTTCGCAGCCGGCGGCGAGGCATGCAACGGCGCGGACGACGACTGCGACGGTGAGACTGACGAGGAGATCGCACCCCTCGACGGGACGTGCCCCGGCACGTACATCAAGCTCTACCTGGACAAGGACGGCGACGGGTACGGCGGGTCCCCGGGGTTCAAGTGTCTCTGCGCGCCTTCCGGGCCCTACTCGGCACCGCAGCCGGGCGATTGCAACGACGACCCGGTGAAGGAAGGCGGCCAGGTCTTCCCGGGCGCAGCGGAGGCCTGCGACGAAATCGACAACGATTGCGACGGCAAGGTCGACGAGGGTCTCGAGTGCGGGATGCCGGCAGCCTGCGACCAGAAAGAGGAGGTCTGTGACGGTGACGGCTGCCAGATGGTCCCGAAGATCCTCTGGGAAAAGACCGTCGTCGGATCGGATGCGGACGAGCTCGCCGATTCGATCGAGGCCCTGTCGGACGGGTTCCTGATCGCCGGCCGCTCGTCTGTCGCGGGAGCACTGGTGATACGCACGGATGCGGCCGGAGAGCCGGTCTGGACCTTCAAGCGGGGCGACAGCGCCTGGGACCGCGCCTTCCATGCGATCCAGGCGGCAGACGGCACCATCCTGGCGGCCGGCTACGACGATCCTGCCGGAGGTTGGCTCGTGAAGCTCTCCGGCGGCGGGTCGGTCCTGGCCGAGGTCGGGCTCGATGCCGTCTCCTCGGAGAAGGTCCGCCACCTCGTCGGGATAGGCGGCGGCTTCGTCGGCGCCGGTATCGTCCAGGGTGAGCGCGCATGGGACTACGATGCGTTGCTCGTGAAGCTCGACAAGGACCTCGGGGTCGTGTGGCGGAAGCGCTTCGGAGGTCAGTCGTGGGACTGGTTCAACGCCGTGACAGGAGATCCGGGAGGGTGGGTCGTGGCAGCGGGCTGGACATCGTCGAAGGGCGCAGGAAACGGCGACGGATGGGTGGCAGCACTGGATGCACAGGGCGAAGTCGGGTGGGATGCGACGTTCGGAGCGGCGGCCAACGACGAGATCATGGCCCTGCGTCCCCTGCTCGGAGGGGGCTTCGTGGGCGCCGGCCGTACCGAGCCCTCCGTCTACTCGCCTCCCCAGGCCTGGATCTTCGGGATCTCGGGCAGCGGCGCCAAGACGTGGGAGGGCGTGCACGGCGGGTTCAAGCATGACGTCTTCAGGGACGTGCGCGAGACCCCGGACGGGGGGTTCGTCGCTACCGGTGTCACCGACGGCCTGCCTGACGGCGACGATGTGGTTCACGGGCAGCTCTGGATCGCCGGGCTGGGGCCGCTGGGGGAATCCTCCTGGGACAGGACTATCGGCGGCACCGGCTCGGACGAAGGGATCGGGGTCGCGGTGACGCCGGACGGTGAGTACGCGATCGTCGAGAACACGGTTCCGGTCGGCTCGACGTCGTCCGACATCAGGATCGTCCTGAGTTGCGGCCTGCCTGGCGAGGAGCCCGACTACGACAAGGACGGACTGCCCGACGCGGAGGACCCGGACGACGACAACGACGGCGACCCGGACGTGACTGACTGCAAGCCCTTCAACAAGACCATATCGAGCCTCTCGAAGGAGAAGTGCGACGGGCTCGACAACGACTGCGACGGGACCCCCGACGACGACCCGGAGGACTGCGAGGAATGGTACGAGGACGGCGACGGTGACGGCTTCCACGAGGCGGATGCCTTTCACGACTGCCTGTGCGGCCCGGACCCCGCCAAGAAGCTGACGAGCAGGAAAGGTGGAGACTGCGACGACGGCGATGCCGCGATCGCCCCCGGCGTCGAAGAGGCATGCAACGGAAAGGACGATGACTGCGACGGGAAGACCGACGAGAAGGACCGGAACGAGTCCTTCAACGGACTCGACGACGACCAGGACGGCCTCGTCGACGAGTGCTGCGATCCGGTGCACGAGACATGCCTCGAATTCGCAAGCGCCTGCGAGGTCGTCGTGGTCCAGTCCCAGGCCATGCTCGCCAAGACGTTTTCCCAGCTTGGCTCGGGCCCATGCTCGCAACAGTCGTGTGTCGCCAGGGAGATAGTGGTGGACACCGCGAACGAGCTGTACTTCCAGGCCGACTCGTTGTCCAAGCACGTCAAGGCCCTGTGCATCCACCCTTCGGCCGCGGTGGCCAAGGCCGACCTGCGCGTCGACAAGACTGCCGACGGCGCGCTCCACAAGTTCATCGTCGACAAGGGCGACGTGATCTTCCGCGACGTGAGGCTCAAGGTGATCGGTGAACTGTCCGTGTCCCTCAAGCCCGGCCGGCGTCTCGTGCTCGTGGACGGCACGCTCGACGTGGACGGCAAGGTGCAGTCGGCCACCCTGGTCGCCGACCGCGTCGCCATCAGGTTCGACAACACCAACCCCGCGGCATGCTTCATGCTGGCGGGAGACAGCCTGCTGCGCGACTCGCTGGTCGTGGGCGACGGCGCCATCGCCGCGTCGAACAAGCCACGCTTCCCAAGCGCCTCCGGCGCCTCCGGAGCGGTCTTCGTCTTGCGCAGCACCGTCCACAACATCGGCACCCTGTTCGAGCTGGGCGACGCCGGTCCGGAGGTGGTGATACGGAACAGCTTGTTCCACAAGGCTGGGGACCTCGGCGCCAACATCAGGCTGTTCTCGAGCACCAACTCGTCGATCCGGATCTACAACTCGCTCTTCAGCGACGTGGCGTATTTCCATGACAGCGCCAAGGTCACCGACGTTGAAAACACGATCTTCGTGAGGACGCAGGCAAAAAAGCCGGCCGCCGGCCCGTGGATCTGCGGCTTCCTGAGCGAGGACCCTGCACAGCCCGGGGCGAAGTACGGCAACTACGTCCACGACTCGTTCAACCAGGGTGTCGACGTGCCCAAGAACTGCCCGGGGATCATCAACCAGCCTGCCCCGCCCGGCTTCCGGAAGGCGCCCGCCCCTGGCGGGGCGCTCCCGGACGCGGACTTCCACCTGGCCGAGGGTTCTCCGTGCATCGACCTGGGAATGGACCTGGCCGGCTTCGACCCCCCCGTGACGACCGACATGGACGGTCTTCCGAGGCCCGCGGGCGACGCCTTCGACACGGGCCCGTTCGAGCTCGCCGCCGATCCTGACCAGGACCTCGTCACGAGCGGCACCGACGTCTGCCCGGGGGTCCCCGATCCTGCCCAGACGGACACGGACGAGGACGGGATCGGCGACGCGTGCGACATCGACTCGGACGGCGACGGCGTGCTCGATCCATTCGACGTCTGATGGGTGCGAGAGGCGCCGGGCGGCCATCCCGGGAGGATCAGGCCTGGTGCGTGAGCACCGGCTTGCGCGCGGCCTCGACCTCGTCCGGCCTCGACACGGCGGTGCGCTCAGGGGCCTTGTACAGCGCATCCGGGCTTGCAGCCGCCTCGCCGGCGATGGCCTCCATGGCCGCGACGAACTCGTCGGGAATCTGCCGGTCCTCGGTCCCGGTGGGCTCGATCATGATCGCTCCCGGCACGATCAGCGGGAAGTAGACGGTCGGCGGGTGGAACCCCTGGTCCACCTCCACGAACGCGGGGTAGCCCGTGCCCTCCCCGCTCCGGCGGCGAGCGTCGTCGAGCAACATCACGAGGTTGTCGCGAACCACGGCGTGGAGCGCCGTCTTGTCGGGCTCGCGACCGCGGTACGGTCGGGGCGCGGGGCAGGACGACCCGGCGCCGGGGGCGGGGTCTACCTCGACGACGGGGCCGTGGTCGCGCAGTGGCGTCGGAGCCCCGGGCGCGGTGTCCGGGTGCGGCGGACGGCCAGGAACGCCGCCACGCCCAGGAGCAGCGCCAGCGGGGCCGCCGCGGAGCCGCCCGACCCTGCCGAGGCGCACCCGCCTCCCGACCCGGACGAGGAAACCGTCGGCACCTCGCCCGCACCGGTGTCGCCCGGGGCGACCGCCTCGGGCACCCCCTCGCCCGCGGCCGGGTCGTCCACCGCGGCCTCGGCGCCCGTCTCGGGGCCCGGCCCCTCCTCGGGCGGGGACACGGCGTCGGGCCCCGGCTCCGGCAGGGCCTCGGGCCCGGGGCCCTCCGGCGGTTCCTCCGCGACCGGGCCCTCAGGGGTCTCCTCCGGACTCGCCTCCGGGGTCTCCTCCGGCTGCACGGCCACGCACGTGCCGCCCTGCGCCCGGGTCCCGTCCGGGCAGCATCCGACCTCGTCGACGCAGCCGTTCGCGCAGATCTCGAGGACCTCGTCCGGTCGGCCGCACGCGTCCAGCCGGACCCATTCGTCGCCGATGCACCGCTCCGGCGCCTCGGGCGCCTCGCACACGCAGTCGCCCTTCTCGGGCATGCACAGGGAGGCGCCGTCCACGTCCGAGCACACCCACCCCTGCGGGCATTCGGCGCCCGTGCACGCGGCCGCGCAGTACGAGCCCTCGGACATGGGGACGCAGACCCCGTCGTCGCCGAGCCCGCACTCCGCGTCCTCCTTGCACTCCGCGCAGAGCCGGAAGTCGCACGTCGCCTGCTCGCAGGCGTACCCGACCGCGCACGGCAGGGTCTCGGAGCAGCAGCCCGGGAGCGGGACGTGGCTGCAGCCCGTGGCCGGGTCGCACGCGTCCGTGGTGCACGCCTCCGCGTCGTCGCAGTCCGCGGGCGGGCCCGCGACGCACGCCCCCGCGGCGCACGCGTCGCCGTCGGTGCAGAGGTCGCCGTCCGTGCACCCGGTCCCGTCGGGCTGGGCCGTGTTGGCGCACCCGGTCGCCGGGTCGCACGCGTCCGCGGTGCACGCGTTGCCGTCCGAGCAGTCCGTGGCCGCGGGCCCCCGGCACACGCCGAGGGAGCACGCGTCGCCGAGCGTGCAGGCGTCGAGGTCGTCGCACGGCGTCCCGTCGTCCACGAGGGCGTCGGGCGGGCACGCGCCCGCGCCGTCGCACGCCTCCGCCACGTCGCAGACCCCGGCGGCCGGGCGGCAGGCCGTGCCGGCCGCCGCGAGGTTCGCGAGGCACGCGCCCGCGCCGTCGCACGCGTCCGGGCGGTCGCAGTCCGAGTCGGCCGCGGACCCGCAGGCCTCCCCGGCATCGACGAAGGCGTCGGCCGGGCAGGCGCCGGCCTCGCCCGTGCACGTCTCCGGGAGGTCGCACTCGCCCGCCGCGGCCCGGCAGCCGAGGCCCTCCGCCATGAAGCGGTCCTTCGGGCACGCGGCGCCGAGCCCGGTGCAGTACTCGACCACGTCGCAGTCGCCGTCCACCGGGCGGCAGGCCACGTCCTCCGGAAGGAAGCCGTCGGCCGGGCACTCCGGCACCAGGCCGGTGCACCGCTCCTCCTCGTCGCAGGCCGCGGCCACGGGGCGGCAGGCGCTCTCGTCCCCGAGCAGGTCGTCCGGCGGGCATTCCGGGGCGGTCCCGGCGCACCGCTCCTCCGCGTCGCACGCGTCGGTCGCGGCCCGGCAGACCTCGCCCGCGGCCACGAAGACGTCCACGGGGCACTCCGTGGACACGCCGCCGCAGGCCTCGTCCACGTCGCACCCGCCGGGCACGGCGAAGCGGCAGACCGTGCCCTGGGCCAGGGGCACGCAGGCCCCCTTGACCGCGAGGTTGCACGCCTGGCAGTCGCCGGGGGCGCTGCCGCCGCACGCGGACTCGCAGCAGACCCCGTCCGCGCAGAAGCCCGTGCCGCACTCCTCGTCGTCCGCGCAGGCCGCGCCCTTCTCCTTCCTGACGGTGACCTGGGCCGAGCCCGCGTTGTTGGCCTCCGAGGCCTCCGGGACGGACCCGGCCGCGTCCGCGAGCGCGCCGAGCCAGCCGTCGCCCGCGACCGCGGACAGCGGCAGCGTCACCACCGCGGTCCCGGGGCCGTCCGCCGGCCACGAGACGCCCGAGTCGAGGGACGCCACGGACACCTCCGAGCCGACCGCGGTGTCCGAGCCGTCGACCGTCGAGTCAGCGCTGTACAGGAAGCGCACCGCGAACGGCCCCTTGGCGCGCGCCGGACCCTGGTTCTCGATCCGCCAGGTCAGCGTCACGTCCTGCCCCCGCACCTGGGTGCCGGGGCTCGCCTCCAGCCGGGTCACCACGAGGTCCGGCTTGCCGGTCACCGTGATGGCGGCGGCCGATCCGTTGTTCGCCTCGGTCGACTCCGCGACCAGGTTCTGCGGGTCCACGGTCGCGTGCACCCACCCGGCCCCGCTGGCCACGGAGGCGGGCAGCGCCGCGGCCGCCCAGCCCGTGGACGACGGGTACCACACCGTGCCGCCGGGGCCGACGTTCCCGATCCCCACCGCCGCCATCGAGACGAGGCCGGCCGGCAGCTCCGTCTCCCCGTAGGCCACCTCGACCTGGGCCGACTCGACCGCGACGATGCCCGTGTTCGTCACCTTCAGGCGGTAGTTCACCGCGGACCCGCGGCCGTTGAAGGACGGGGTCCCGCCGCCGTCCAGGGTCACCTGGACCTGCAGGTCGGGGAGGTTCGGGACGACCAGGAAGTCGTCCGTCGCGGAGTTGTTCGTCTCGCTGGACTCCACGATCGCCGAGCCCGAGTCCGCGATCGCCCCGAGATACCGCGTGCCGACCGCCGCCGACGCGGGGACCGTGACGGCCGCGGCCCGGTCGCCGTCCGCGGGGGCCGTCGCGCCCGCGAGCAGCTCCGCGACCTCGTACTCCTCGCCCAGGTACGTGTCCGCGGTCGTCACCGTGTCGTCGGCGCTGTAGTACACGCGCGTCTTGAACGCGGTCGCCCGCGAGACCCCCGCGTTCGTGACGCGGTAGCGCACGTCCAGGGTCCCGCCCGCGGCCTGGGAGGTCGGGTTCAGCGTGAACACCGAGACCTTCAGGTCCGGCAACCCGGAGATCTGGAGGGCGCGGTCGCCCTCGTTGTTGGTCTCGTCGTCCTCCGCGACCGCGCCGCCGGCGTCGACGAAGTACTGCAGGAACCGCGAGCCCCTCAGCACGTTCCCCGGGAGCGTCGCGGTGTACGTGAACTCCGCGCTGACCTGGCCCGCGGCCAGCCCGCCCATGGACGCGCTCCCGAGCAGGGTGCGGCCGGTCGGCGACGCGGTGTCCGCGTAGTAGAACGACACCACGAACGGACCCGCCGGGGAGGCGCCGGAGTTGCGGACCACGTACTTCATCGCGACCTGGGACCCGAGGCCCGCCGCGCTGGCCGGCGCCTCAAACCAAACCATGACGAGGTCGGGCGGGCCGGCCAGGACCGCGAACGCGGCGGCCGAGGCGTTGTCCACCTCGTCGCCCTCCGCGATCGCCGCGCCGGAGTCCGCGATGGCGCCGAGGTACCGGCTGCCGGTCTGCGCGGACGCGGGGACCGTCACCGCGACCGTGCCGTCGCCCGCCTCGGGGTGGCTCGCGCCGGCCTTCAGGCTCCCGACCACGACTTCCTGGTTGAGGTAGGTGTCGGCGGTCGTGACCGTGGCGTCCGCGGAGTAGTAGAACCGCGTCGTGAACGGCGACGGGACCCGGGAGAAGCCGCTGTTCGCGATGCGGTAGGCGAGCGACACGGAAGCGCCGGCGAGGCCCGAGGCCGGCGTCGGGACGAGCGTGGTCAGCCGGAGGTTCGGACGGCCCGTGATCTCGAGGGGCCGGTAGCCCCGGTTGTTCGTCTCGTCCGACTCCGTCACCTCGGCCGCCGAGTCCAGGAAGTAGTGGAGGTAGCGGCTGCCGAACAGGACGTCCCCGGGCAGGGATTCGGTGAACGTGAAGTCGGCGGACGACGCGCCGGCGGCCAGCGCGGGCAAGGTATTCGCGTGCAGCAGGACCAGCCCGGTCGTCGACGAGGCGTCTCCGTAGTAGAACGACACGGTGCACGCGCCCGAGCCTTGGGCCCCCAGGTTGACGACCCTGTAGGTGACGGATAGGCTCGTCCCGGCGCCCTGCGCCGAGGCCGGGGCGGACCAGAACGAGATCGCGAGGTCGGGCCGGGCCGCCTCCACCGTCACGGCGGCGGCGGCGGTGTTGTTGGCCTCCGAGCCCTCCGCGACCTGGCCCGAGTAGTCCGCGATGGCGCCGAGGAAGCGGGCCCCGGCGGCCGCGTTCCCCGGGATCGTCACGACGACCGACCCGTTCCCGCCCTCGGGGTGCCACGCCCCGGCCTCGAGGCCGGCGACCGCGACCTCCTGGTTCAGGTAGGTGTCCGTGATCGAGATGGTGTTGTTCTCGCTGTAGTAGAACCGGGTGGCGAACGCGGTGGCCCTGGAGGCGCCCGTGTTGCGGACCCGGTAGGCCAGCGCGACGGTCTCTCCCGCGAACTGCGTGGTCGGGGGTGGGGGGAGGTTGAAAACCTGCAGGTCCGGCTTCCCCGTGATGGACAGGGCACGATAGCCGCGGTTGTCGGTCTCGTCGGACTCCGCCACGTTGCTGGACGAGTCGATGAAGTGGTGCAGCCAGCGATCGCCGAACAGGACGCTCGCGGGCAGGGCGAGGGTCGCGGTGTACGTCGCGGTCGTCACCCCGGCGGGAATGGCGGGCATGACGACCTGATCGAGGTAGGCGAGCCCCGTCGTCGAGGTCGAGTCGCCGTAGTAGAAGCTCACGGCGTACGCGCCGGCATTGGCCGTGCCCGCGTTGCGGACCGAGAACGAGACCGCGATCTCGGACGTGAAGCCCTCGGCGGACACAGGCGACGACCACGACGCCATCTCCAGGTCCGGCCGCGCGACGGTGATCGCGACCGCCCTCGTGTTGTCGTCCTCGCCGGGCCCCTCGTTCACCGTGTTGCCCACGTCCGCGTACGCGCCGAAGTAGCGGGTCCCCGCGACCGCGCTGGCCGGCACCGTGACCGTGACGGTTCCGGTCGCGACCGCGGGCTCGTAGGCGCCCGCGTTCAGGGCGATCGGGATCGTCCGGTCGACGTTCAGGTGCGTGTCCCCGGTCGTGATGGTGGCGTCCTCGCTGTAGTAGAAGCGCAGGGTCGAGGCGGCGTTCGTGCGGGTGCTCCCGGCGTTCTGCACGCGGTAGGTCAGGGACACCTGGCCACCCGGGACCTGGGAGGTCGGGGCGGCCGTCAGGGTCGTGACCCGCAGGTCCGGGGTGCCGGTGAGCGTGATGGCCTGGTACCCGCGGTTGTCCGTCTCGTCGGACTCCGTGAAGGCGGCGATCGAGTCGATGAAGTAGTGGAGGTAGCGTGTCCCGTTGAGGACTATGCCGGGCATCGTGAGCGTGACGGCCTGGGGCACGCTGGTCGAATACGCGGCGACGCTCAGGGAGCGCGTGGCCAGCAAGGTCAGGCCGGATGTCGAGGTGGAGTCGCCGTAGTAGATCGAGACCACGAAGTCGTTGGCGGCATCGCCGCCCGCGTTCCGGACCGCGAACGTCGCCGTGGTCGTGCCGCCCGCGCCCACCAGGGTCGCCGGGGTCACGGCGAACGAGGCCATGTCCAGGTCCATGTCGGAGTACGAGACGGTGACGACGACGCGCTCGACGATGGTGGTGCAAGGCAGCGCCACGTCGGCCGAGAGATCGACCCGGACCGCGAGGGTCCCGTCCGCCACGGTCGAGGCCGCGAGGTTGCCGTAGGTCCGGGTGACGGGCGAGGTCCCGCAGTAGTTGGTGCCGGTCACGTCGAAGGCCTGCTTGGTGCCGTCGATCCAGACCTCGGCGTACTTGGTGGACAGGTTGTAGTCGCCGTACAGGTCCACCTTGACCGAGACCGCGCCGGCCGCGGCCGGCAGGTTCGTGAACGTGAAGAGGTGATTCTGCCCGGCCACCGTCTGGTTCTGCGTCTGCGTCGTCGTGTAGGCGAGCGCATCCCCCGCGCCCGCGAGCGCCGCGAACGCCGCGACCAGCCCTGCCCACGTCCCGGAACGCCCGGCACCGAGATCCGCCTTCGTCGCCATGCCGCCTCCCCGGGGAGCGCCGCGGTCGGGCGTCCCCTCGAAACCCTTTGGGGGGTGATCCTACCCGATCGAGCGCGGGGGCGGAAGGCCCTGCCATGACAGCGAAATGACAGGTCGCCCCACGTCGTCACTGCGGATCCCCAGGAAAACCGGGGCGGATCTTTTTTTTCGCACCTGTCGGAGGGCCGCATGG
>VGRB01000096.1 GCA_016875475.1 Deltaproteobacteria bacterium | reverse complement strand
GGCTGCGAGGGCGGACATGGCGGGCGGGTTCGGGTGCGGTCGGGGCATTCTCGTGGGCGCGGCGGCCGTGTGCCTCGCAGTCGCGCTGGCGGGCGCCGCCGGGTGCTCGGGCGGGGGCGGGACCGCAGGGGATCGCGGGGGCCAGGAGGCCCGCGAGGACGTGCCGATCACGATCGTCGACTACGGCCAGGAACAGGAGGCGGCGGACCCGATCGGGCCTTCGGACGGTGAGGACGGGACGCGCCCGGACGGGACCGACGCGCCGGTCGAGGCGGAGTTGCCGCCGCTCGTCTGCGCGCCCGGCGAGGGCGAGTTCCTGTGCCCCTGCGAGAAGGACGGCGACTGCGCCGCGGCTGCGTGCGTCGACACCGCGAACGGCATGGTCTGCTCGCGGACGTGCAACGAGGACTGCCCCGACGGGTGGAAGTGCGGCGCGATGCCCGGGACCTGCCCGGACTGCATCTACATGTGCCGTCCGATCGACCTTCACCTGTGCGATCCCTGCGACGAGAACCGCGACTGCCTGGACCACGAGACGGACACGGGCAAGCCGTGCGTCAAGTTCGGCCTCGGGGGGAACTTCTGCAGCCGGAGCTGCACGGCCGACACCGATTGCCCGAGCGGTTACGGCTGCCTGGAGATGGAGTCGGTCACGGGCGAGAAGGCGCTCGGCTGCGTGCCCGACGACATGAAGTGCAGGTGCTCGCTGCTCGCGCGCGACTGGGGGCTGTCCACGACGTGCTGCGTCCAGAACGGGTACGGGACCTGCTGCGGGGTGCGCGGCTGCAAGCCGGACGGCCTCGGCGACTGCGTGGCCGAGGCGGCGCGGCCCGAGGAGTGCGACGGGGTCGACAACGACTGCAACGGCCAGACCGACGAGGACACGCAGGGCGCGTGCGAGTGGAAGAACGAGTTCGGGACCTGTCCCGGCGCGATGGTCTGCGAGGACGGCAAGCGGCTCTGCAACGCGCCGCCCCCGGCGCCCGACGTGTGCGACTCGATCGACAACGACTGCGACGGGGAGACGGACGAGGAGTCGGTCGATACCGACGGCGACAAGATCCGGGACTGCCAGGACCCGGACGACGACGACGACGGCGTGCCGGACATCACGGACAACTGCCCGACCGCGAAGAACCCGGAGCAGGGGAACTGCGACGGCGACGCCGCCGGAGACGCGTGCGACCCGGACGACGACGGCGACGGCACCCCGGACGCCGAGGATTGCGCGCCGTGCAACGAGGCGATCCACCCGGGCGTGATCGAGGCGTGCAACGCGCTCGACGACGACTGCGATGGCCAGATCGACGAGGGGCTGTCGGACAGCGAGGGCGACGGCATCCCGGACTGCGTCGACACGGACGACGACGACGACGGCGTGCTCGACGTCAAGGACAACTGCGACACGATCCCGAACCCCGGCCAGGAGGACAACGACCTCGACAAGGACGGGGACCTGTGCGACCTCGACGACGACAACGACGGCGTGCCGGACGCGGCGGACAACTGCCCCTTCGCGGGGAACACCGACCAGCGGGACACGGACGGCGACGCGGCCGGCGACGCGTGCGACACGGACGACGACGACGACGGCGTCGCGGACGCGGCGGACAACTGCCCGCTCGTGAAGAACGGCCCGGCGGAGCCCGGGCCGGCCGGCGGCCAGGCGGACTCGGATGCGGACGGCAAGGGCGACGCGTGCGACAACGACCGTGACGGCGACAACATCCCGGACGCGGTGGACAACTGCCCGGACCGCGTGAACCCCGCCCAGATCGACACGGACAAGGACGGCGTCGGAGACGACTGCGACAAGGACCTCGACGGCGACGGCGTCGACGAGGACACCCCCAACTGCCCCTGGATGCGCAACCCGGACCAGGCGGACCTCGACAACGACGGCGACGGCAACGCGTGCGACGACGACGACGACGGGGACGGCGTCGCGGACCTGTTCGACGACTGCCCGTACGTGCCGGACACGGACCAGACGAACTCGGACTCGGACGGCGCGGGAGACGCGTGCGACGACGACGACGACAACGACGGGGTGCTCGACCCGAACGACAACTGCCCGATCGACCCGAACCCCGGCCAGCAGGACGCGAACGGCGACGGCAAGGGCGACGCGTGCTCCGGGGACAAGGACGGCGACGGCGTGCCGGACGAGGAGGACAACTGCAAGACGACCGCGAACCCGGGCCAGGAGGACTCGGACGGCGACACCAAGGGCGACGCGTGCGACCCCGACCTCGACGGCGACGGCATCCCGAACGTGAAGGACAACTGCCCGGGCCTCCAGAACGCGATGCAGCTCGACACGGACTCGGACGGGATCGGCGACGGGTGCGACCCGGACCGCGACGGGGACGGGGTGCTCGACGACGGCGACGGGAACGGCAAGCCGGGCGACCACCCCTGCAAGAACGGGGGCGTCACCGCGTGCGACGACAACTGCCCGACCACGTTCAACCCGGACCAGGCGGACGCCGACGGGATCCCCCCCGGCGACGCGTGCGGCACGGACTCGGACGGGGACGGCGTGCCGAACACCGCGGACAACTGCCGGACGACGTTCAACCCCGACCAGAGGAACTCGGACGACGACGGGCAGGGCGACGCGTGCGACGCGGACGACGACAACGACGGGGTCGAGGACGCGGGCGACAACTGCCGCACCACGGCGAACCCGGGGCAGTCGGACATCGACGCCGACGGGCTCGGCGACGCCTGCGACGCGGACGACGACGGGGACGGCGTGCTCGACACGTTCGACAACTGCCCGGCCGTGTCGAACGACCAGGTGAACACGGACGGCGACAAGTGGGGCGACGCGTGCGATCCGGACTCGGACAACGACGGGATCCCGGACACGCACGACAACTGCCGCTTCGTGAAGAACGGCCAGGGCGAGGGCGGCGCCGCCGGCAAGCAGGCGGACACGGACGCTGACTGCCCGGAGCCCCCGTACCAGGCAGACCCGGCGTGCGGCAACGCCTGCGTGGAGGACGCGGACGGCGACGGCCAGCCCGACGACTGGGACAACTGCCCGTGGACGTACAACCCCGACCAGAAGGACACGAACCACAACAACAAGGGCGACGCGTGCGAGTCCGACTGCGACGGCGACGGGGTGTCGTCCGACCGCGACAACTGCCAGACCACGTTCAACCCCGGCCAGACGGACACGGACGGGGACTGCCCCGCGGGCCCGTACCCCACGACCTGCGGCGACGCGGCCGCGCCGAAGTGCGGCGACGCGTGCGACGACGACGACGACGGCGACGCGATCCCCGACGCTTCGGACAACTGCCCGGTCGCGTTCAACCCCGATCAGAGGAACACGGACGGCGACACCGCGGGCGGCGACGCGTGCGACCTCGACGACGACGGCGACGGGATCCCGGACGTGTCGGACAAGTGCCCGACCGCGAAGGACACGGACCAGACCGACACGGACGGCGACGGCATGGGCGACGCGTGCGACCCCGACGACGACGGGGACGGCGTCGCGGACGCGGCCGACCGCTGCCCGAAGGTGGCGGACCCGGCCCAGGTCGATACGGACGGGGACGGTCTCGGCGACGCGTGCGACGGCGACGACGACGCGGACGGGGTCGCGGACAAGCTCGACAACTGCCCGACCGCGCGGAACATCGACCAGAAGGACACCGACGGCGACGGGCTGGGCGACGCGTGCGACGCGGACTCGGACAGCGACGGCGTACCGGACGCGACCGACACGTGCACGGTGGTCCCGAACCCCGACCAGGCCGACACGGACGGCGACGGGAGCGGCGACGCGTGCGACCCGGACATCGACGGGGACGGCGTCGCGAACGGCGCGGACAACTGCCCGAAGTCGGCGAACAAGGGGCAGTCCGACACGGACAAGGACGGGCTCGGCGACGAGTGCGACGGCGACGCGGACAACGACGGCGTGCCGAACGGGTCGGACGACTGCCGGCTGGTCGCGAACCCCGAGCAGATCGACACGGACGCCGACGGGGCGGGCGACGCGTGCGACGCGGACGACGATGGCGACGGGATCGCGGACGAGGGCGACAGGTGCCCGCGGCTCGCCTGCGCGAACCCCGCCTGCCAGACGGACACGGACGGCGACGGCCACGGCAACGACTGCGACCCGGACGACGACGGCGACGGGATCCTGGACACCTCGGACAACTGCCCGCTCACCGCGAACCCGGAGCAGGCGGACGTGGACGCGGACGGCGCCGGCGACGCGTGCGACCGCGACTCGGACAACGACCAGTGCCCGGACGACCTGGACTCGTGCGGGCGGTTCGACCCGGACGCGCGATGCCCGGCGTGGGCGTGCGCCAAGGGGGTGGTCCCGGCATCCGCGTGCATCGCCGAGACGTGCGACTTCCGCGACAACGACTGCAACGGCACGGTGGACGACGCCGGCACCACCGGGTGCACGACGTACCTGCGCGACTTCGATTCCGACACGTTCGGCAAGGACGGCGACAGCCGCTGCTCGTGCCGGCCCGCGGCCCCCTACACGGCGACGGTCGGGGGGGACTGCAACGACGCGGACCCGAAGGTCGGCCCGCACGGCACCGAGTGGTGCAACCAGATCGACGACGACTGCGACGGCACGATCGACGAGGTCGGGGCCGGCGGGTGCAAGACGTTCTGGCGCGACGGGGACGGCGACGGGGTGGGGCTCGCGGGCGACCAGAAGTGCCTGTGCGCGGCCGCGGCGCCGTATTCCGCGACCGCGGCCGGCGACTGCAACGACGGGTCGGCGGCGGTTCGTCCCGGCGCTCCCGAGGCGTGCAACGGCGGCGACGACGACTGCGACGCGCTCGTGGACGAGGAGGTCGCGGACACGGGAGCGAACTGCCCCGCCACGTACAAGCGCTACTGGCCCGACGCGGACGCGGACGGGAGCCCGGTGTCCGGGCCGACGAGGTGCCTGTGCGCGGCGGACGGCGCGTGGACCGCGACGTCGTGGACCCCGGCGAAGTCGGACTGCAACGACCTCGACGCGTCCGTGAAGCCGGGCGCGATCGAGACCTGCGCGACGGCCCAGGACGACGACTGCGACGCGGACCCGAACGAGGAGGGGGCGGTCGGGTGCACGGACTTCTACGCGGACCTCGACGGCGACGGGCACGGCGGCAAGGCGAAGCGCTGCCTGTGCGCGCCGCGCGACGGCTATGCGTCGCAGGTGTCGAACGACTGCAACGACGTGAATCCGGCCGTGTATCCGGGCGCGGTCGAGGCGTGCGACGGCGCGGACAACAACTGCAACGGGCTGGTCGACGACAACGCGCCCGCCGGGTCCGAGTGGTACGTGGACATGGACAGGGACGGCTACGGCGTCGGCGCGCCGAAGGCGGGGTGCGCGCCGTCGGGCGACTACCGCGCGACGCGCTCGGGCGACTGCGACGACAACGCGGCGACGGGCGCTCCGATCCACCCGGGTGCGCTCGAGACCTGCGCGAACGGCAGGGACGAGGACTGCGACGGCGAGACCGACGAGGCCGGGTGCGGAGGGTGCACCCAGTACTACGCGGACGCGGACGGCGACGGGTACGGCGACGCGACGAAGACGTCGTGCCTGGGCGGTCCGAAGACGGGCTGGACCGCGCGGCCCGGGGACTGCGACGACGGCCGGGCGGACGTGAACCCGGAGGCGGCCGAGCGGTGCGACGCGGGCGCGGTCAGCGAGGACTGCGACCCGGCGGACGACGAGGAGGGGGTGGCGCAGGGCGAGGCGTGCCCGGCGAGCTACGTCAAGTTCTGGGCGGACTCGGACGGGGACGGCGTCGCGGGGCAGGCGGCGTTCAAGTGCCTGTGCGCGGCGACCGGGATCTGGAAGGTCACTACCCCTCCGCCGGCGTGGGACTGCGACGACGGCCGCGCCACCGTGCGCCCCGGCGCGACCGAGTCCTGCAACGGCGTGGACGACGACTGCAACGGGATTGCGGACGACACGGAGCCGGTCGCGGGCGGCCAGGCCTGCCCGGCGAGCTTCACCGCGTACTACCTCGACGGCGACGGCGACGGGTACGCGTGGGACGGGACTCGCCCGGCGCGGGCGGGCGTGCCCGCGTGGCGGTGCCTGTGCAAGCCGGGAACGGCGACGGTGGGGGGGCAGCAGTGGGCGTACGGCGTGGCGGCGCCGTCCACGTTCGACTGCAACGACGGCGACGCGGCCGAGAAGCCGGGCGGGAGCGAGCTGTGCGGCGACGGCCGCGACAACGACTGCGACGGGCAGACGGACGAGTCCGGCGGCACCGGGTGCGTGATCCAGTACAAGGACGCGGACGGCGACGGCTTCGGCGTGCTGGGCGTGACGCGGTGCGCGTGCGCGCTCGAGTCGGGGTGGGCGTCGCAGCCGGGCGACTGCAACGACTCGTCGCTCGCGGTCCACCCCGGCGCGGGCGAGCGCTGCAACGGCGCGGACGACGACTGCGACGGCGTGGCGGACACGGAGCGGCCGATCGTCGGCGACACGTGCCCTGGTACATACACCAAGTATTTCCCGGACATGGACGGTGACGGCGTGGCCGCGAAGAACCCGGCCCGCTGCCTGTGCACGCCGTCGGGGGCGTGGCACGTGACCGGGACGAGCGTGTGGGACTGCAACGACAACAACGTCCACGTGCACCAGGGCGCGATCGAGCGCTGCAACATGATGGACGACGACTGCAACGGCGAGGTGGACGAGGCGGTGTACAGCGCCGCGGCCAACCAGTGCCCGGACGGGTCGTTCCTCCAGTACCGGCTGGACGCGGACCGCGACGGCTTCGGCAGCATGGAGCCCGGGTCGATCCGGTGCCAGTGCAAGCCGGTCGCGCCGTACGACGCCCTGTCCGCGACCGACTGCCAGGACAACGACCCCAGCCCCTTCCCCGGCGCGCCGGAGCGCTGCGCGACGCCGTACGACGACAACTGCAACGGCGAGTGCAACGGCGACAACGAGGAGGCCTCGGGCTGCAGGAAGACCTGGAAGGACCACGACGGCGACGGGTACGGCGACCCCCTGTCCGACCCCGTGACCAAGTGCCTGTGCGGGCCCCAGGGCGAGTGGAGCGCCTACAACGGCGACGACACCTGCGACCAGGTGGCGGGGAAGACGCCGTGCCCCAAGGTCGGCGGGCCGGAGCCGTAGGGGAGGAGCGGGCGCGGCCCGTTCATCCGGGTTCCGCCGCAACGTGCGACCGCGCTCGCCGGATCCCATGATACGATCGAGGCGGAACGTCGCCCCGGAGACCTCGGTGAGGTACTTCAACACGACCGGGCCTTGCGACCAGGCGCTCCACTACATGGTCCCGGCGGAACGGCGCCTGCCCGAGGCGCGACCGCTGGTTGAGCGGGGCCTGTACTTCGTGGTCCACGCCCCGCGGCAGACCGGGAAGACCACCACCCTCCGCGCCCTGGCGGCTGCCCTGACCGCGGAAGGCGCGTTCGCGGCGCTGCACTTCTCGTGCGAGACCGGCCAGGCGGCGGAGGGCGATTACGAGGCCGCGGAGCAGACCGTACTCGCCGACATCGTGCGGCGTTCGGGGGACCTCCCTGCCGATTGCCGGCCGCCCTCGATGTGGCCGGACGCGCCGGCAGGGACCCGGCTCGCTGCCGGTCTGGCCGCCTGGGCCGGGTCCAGCCCACGACCGCTGGTGCTCTTCTTCGACGAGATCGACGCGCTGCGCGGTGCTTCGCTGATTTCGATCCTGCGCCAGCTCCGGGCGGGTTTCCCGGACCGGCCGCGGCGTTTCCCGTCGAGCGTGGTCCTGTGCGGCATGCGGGACGTGCGCGACTACAAGGCGGCGAGCGGGGGCGACCCGGAGCGCCTCGGTACGGCGAGCCCGTTCAACATCAAGGTCGCGTCGCTCCGGATCGGCGACTTCGCGCCGGACGAGGTGCGAGAACTCTACGCAGAGCACACGGCGGAGACGGGGCAGGCGTTCGATCCGTCCGCCGTGGAGCGCGCGTTCGAGCTGACCCGCGGCCAGCCCTGGCTGGTGAACGCGCTCGCCCGCGAGGTCATCGAGAAGATCGGCGTGCCTCCCGCCGAGCCGATCACGCCCGACCACGTGGAGGAGGCGAAGGAGCGCCTGATCCTCGCGAGGCAGACGCACCTCGACTCGCTCGTAGCCCGCCTGATGGAGCCGCGCGTGCGGCGGTTCATCGGCCCCATGGTCGCGGGCGATCTGGTCCCTCCGGATCCGGCGTACAACGACGACCTCCTGTATTGCCGCGACCTCGGCCTGGTCACGGAGAAGTCCCCCGTCGCGGTCGCCAATCCAATCTACCGGGAGGTCTTCGTCCGGGTGCTCGCGGAGCCGGCCGAGTCGCAGGTCCTGGCCGAGCCCCGGTCGTTCGTGCTCCCGGACGGCCGGCTGGACGGCGGTCGCATGCTGCGCGAATTCATCGCATTCTGGCGGGAGCACGGGGAGTTGCTGTCCGGCGGGATGCCGTACCACGAGATCGGGCCGCAGCTCGTGCTGATGGCCTTCCTCCAGCGGGTGGCGAACGGCGGCGGGACCGTCGATCGCGAGTACGGCGTGGGCCGGGGCCGCATCGACCTGCTGGTGCGCTGGCCGTATCGGCAGCCCGACGGCGCGCGTGCATGGCAGCTGGAAGCCTGGGAGCTGAAGGTCTGGGCTCCGCGAAAGCCGGACCCGCTGCCGGCCGGCCTCGCCCAGATTGACGAGTACCTCATGCGCCTCTCGCTCGACACGGGCATCCTGGCGATCTTCGACCGCCGCTCCGAGGCCCCCCCGTGGGAGGCCCGCGGCGAGCGTTCCTCGGCCCGCACGCCGTCGGGTCGCGAAGTGACCGTGGTGCGGTTGTAGGGACGCGGCGGCGCCCGGGGGCCGTGGTCCGTATGCCCATCCTCGCGCTGGGTGGGGAGCGGGCAGCGGGAAGCCGTCCTGGCATCGATGTCGTGCGGGGCGGCTTCGCCCCAGGGGCATCGATCGGAGGGGGGCGCGGCTCGCCCCCCTGCCCGCCGCCCCGCGTTGCGGGGCGCGGGCCACCCCCCTTGCTCGACCGCTCTGCGGTCGCCACGTACGCATAGATCGGCACACCCATGGAGTGGTATCCTTCCACCGGCCTTTTTCCGGCTGTCGGCAGCGGTCCGGGCCCCCGACCCATCGGGCCAGGGACCGCGTTGCGGATCGAGCGAGGTGGACCATGCGGCTTCGGTGGAACCGGGCAGGCGCGGCGGTGGCGTTCTCGTGCGCGTTCTCGTGCGCGGTCGCGTGCGCGTTCGCGCTCCTGGCGGGGTGCTCGGCGGGCGGTGGAGGGCGGGCCGACGCGGGCGTCGCGGACCCGGACGCGGCGGACGTCGCGGGCGACCCCGGGGACGGGGGCGACGCGGTGGACGCGGGGGACGGGGCCGACGCGGTCGACGCCGGCGACGGCGGCGGCGACGCGACCGGCGACGCGACCGGCGACGCGACCGGCGACGCCGGGGACGTCGAGGATGCCGGGGACGCGCCCGGCGAGGAGGCGCCGCCGCTCCCGCGGTGGACCCTGCTCTGCCGCCCCTGCGCCGAGGACAAGGACTGCGTGGCCGAAGGCGACGGCGAGGGCGCCCGCTGCATCCCGGCCGACGACCTGCCGGGCGGCGGCGCGCGGTTCTGCGGGACCGCCTGCGGCGTCGCGGGGGGCACGGGAGGCCCCGAGGGGGGGACGGGCGGCGAGGACTGCCCGGAGGGGTACGCGTGCCGGTCGGCCGCGCTCGGCGGGGGGGGCGAGGAGATGCAGTGCGTACCGGCGGAGGGACGGTGCGCCTGCACCGCGGACCACGTGATCGCGGGCGCGACCACGCCCTGCGTGGTGGCGAACGCGCACGGGAAGTGCCCGGGCACGCGGCGGTGCGTGGCGGAGGGGACGCTCGGCGGCTGCCAGGGCCAGGTCCCGGCCGCGGAGTCCTGCAACCTCGCGGACGACGACTGCGACGGCGAGACGGACGAGATCCCGGCGGACCCGTGCGAGGCGCTGCCTCGCGAGGCGGGCGGGGCCCCGGCCCCCGGCGTCTGGAGGTGCGTGGCCGGCGTGCTCCGGTGCGTGTCGTCGGGCGACCCGACGGGCGACCCCTGCGACGGGCAGGACAACGACCTCGACGGGCTGACGGACGAGGGGTGGCCGGACACGGACCTGGACGGCTCGAAGGACTGCCTGGACGAGGACGACGACGGCGATCAGTTCACGGACGCGGCGGACAACTGCCCCCTGCTCGCGAACCCGGAGCAGGAGGACGCGGACGGCGACAGGATCGGCGACGCGTGCGACCCGGACGACGACGGCGACAAGGTCCCGGACTGGCTCGACTGCGCGCCGCTCGACCCGCTGGTGCACCCGGGCGCGCCCGAGGCGTGCAACGACGCGGACGACGACTGCGACGGGGTCGCGGACGAGGATCTGGCGGACACGGACGCGGACGGGGTCGCGGACTGCCTCGACGACGACGACGACGCGGACGGCGAGGCGGACGCGGAGGACAACTGCCCGCTCGTCGCGAACGCGGACCAGGACGACCTGGACACGGACGGCCACGGCGACGCGTGCGACGAGGACCGCGACGGCGACGGCGTGCCGGACGAGTTCGACCGCTGCCCGGGCGTCCCGGACCCGAGCCAGTCGAACGCGGACGGCGACGAGAAGGGCGACGCCTGCGACGACGACGACGACGGCGACGGACACGCGGACGAGGCCGACAACTGCCCCCTGACCCCGAACGCGGACCAGAAGGACACGGACGGCGACGGCCGCGGCGACGCCTGCGCGGACGACCGCGACGGCGACGGCATCCTGGACCCGGTGGACAACTGCCCGGACGACCCGAACGCCTCCCAGGCGGACGGCGACGGCGACAGGATCGGCGACGCCTGCGACCACGACCTGGACAACGACGGGGTGGCGAACGGGGACGACCTGTGCCGGACGGTGTTCGACCCGGGCCAGGAGGACCTGGACCACGACTTCGCTGGCGACGCGTGCGACGACGACGACGACGGCGACGGCGTGCCGGACGTCGCGGACAACTGCTCATCGGTGGCGAACCCGGACCAGCAGAACTCGGACACGGACGGGATCGGCGACGCGTGCGACGCGGACGACGACAACGACGGCGTGGCGGACGCGGCCGACAACTGCCGCCTGCTCTGGAATCCGAACCAGAAGGACTCGGACGGCGACGGGACCGGCGACGCGTGCTCGGGCGACGCCGACGGAGACGGCGTCGTGGATCCGCTCGACAACTGCCCGAACGCGGCGAACGGCGCCGAGCAGCCCCTCCCCGACGGCGCCCAGGCGGACGCGGACGCGGACGGGATCGGCAACGCCTGCGACACGGACGACGACGCGGACGGGGTGGCGGGCCCGGTCGACAACTGCCCGCGCGATCCGAACGGCCCGGACCAGCCCGCCCCCGACGGCCGGCAGGGCGACGCGGACGGCGACGGGCTCGGCAACGCGTGCGACGAGGACGACGACGCGGACGGCGTGGCGGACGGCGAGGACAACTGCCCGCTGGCCGCGGACTCGACGCAGACGGACACGGACGGCGACGGCGCCGGGAACGCATGCGACGCGGACGACGACGACGACAAGGTGCCGGATGCGCTGGACAACTGCCCGCTCGTCGCGAACCCGGACCAGCTCGACACGGACGGCGACAAGGTCGGCGACGCGTGCAGCGGCGACCGCGACGGCGACGGCGTGCCGGACGAGCGGGACCTCTGCCCGGCGGTCCCGGACGCGGCCCAGGGCGACGTGGACGGCGACGGGATCGGCGACGCGTGCGACGCGGACGACGACAACGACGACGTGCCGGACGCGAAGGACAACTGCCCGCGCGCCCCGAACCCGGGCCAGGAGAACAAGGACGGGGACGCGTTCGGCGACGCGTGCGACTTCGACCTCGACAACGACGGCGTGGTGGACGGGCTCGACAACTGCGTCGCGGTCCCGAACAAGACCCAGGCCGACACCGACGGGGACGGGCAGGGCAACGCGTGCGACACGGACGACGACGGGGACGGCGTCGCGGACGTGTTCGACAACTGCCCGCTCGCCGCGAACCCCCACCAGGAGGACGCGGACTCGGACGGCAAGGGAGACGCGTGCGAGACCGACGCGGACAACGACGGCGTGCCGGACGCGGACGACGTCTGCCCGACCACGTACGACCCGGACCAGATCGACACGAACGAGGACGGCGACGGGAACGCCTGCGACGACGACGACGACGGCGACGGCGTGGCGGACGTGGCGGACGTGTGCCCGCTCGCGCCGGACCCGGGACAGGCGGACCAGGACGGCGACGGGATCGGCGACGCGTGCGAGACCGACGTGGACGGCGACCTCGTGCCGGACGACGAGGACGTGTGCCCGCACGTTCCGGACGCGGGGCAGGCGGACACGGACGGGGACGGGATCGGGAACGCCTGCGACGACGACGACGACGGCGACGGCGTGCCGGACGCGGCGGACCTGTGCCCGGTCGTGGCGGGGCCGAACGGCGACCTCGACATGGACGGCATCGGCGACGCGTGCGACCCGGACCGCGACGGCGACGGCGTGGCGAACGGCGTGGACCGCTGCCCGGACGTGAAGGATCCGGCCCAGGCGGACACGGACGGGGACGGGGTGGGCAACGCGTGCGACCTCGACGACGACGGGGACGGCGTGCCGGACCCGACCGACCTGTGCCCGCTCACGGCGGACGCGGCCCAGGTCGACACGGACGGGGACAAGACCGGCGACGCCTGCGACCCGGACGACGACGGCGACGGCGTGCCGGACGGCGCGGACAACTGCCCGAAGCTGGCGAACGCGCAGCAGGGCGACCTCGACGCGGACGGCACCGGGGACGCGTGCGACGCGGACGATGACGGGGACGGCGTGCCGGATCACGCGGACAAGTGCCAGCGCGTCCCGAACCCGGACCAGGCCGACACCGACACGGACGGCCAGGGAGACCCCTGCGACGCGGACGACGACGGCGACGGCGCGCCCGACACGGCGGACTGCGCGCCCCTGGACGCGAAGGTCCACCCCGCCGCGACCGAGGCATGCAACGGCATCGACGACGACTGCGACGGCCGGACCGACACGCACGGCGCCGCGGGCTGCGAGACGCACTGGCGCGACTTCGACGGCGACGGGTGGGGCGCGCCCGCGGACTCCGCGTGCACGTGCGGCGGCGACGGGTGGTACACCGCGCTCCAGGGGGGGGACTGCGACGACCTCGCGGCGCTCTCGCACCCGGGCGCGACCGAGTACTGCAACCAGCTCGACGACGACTGCGACGGCGTGGCGGACGAGGACGCGCCCCAGTGCAAGGTCTACTATAAGGATGTGGACCGGGACCGGTTCGGGGTGACCGCGGACTCGAGGTGCCTCTGCTGGCCGTCCGCGCCGTACGACGCCCTGGTCGGCACGGACTGCGACGACGCGCGCGCCGACGTGAACCCCGGCCGCCCGGAGCTGTGCAACGGCCGCGACGACGACTGCGACGTGCTGAAGGACGAGGACGGGGCCGGCGGGTGCACGAAGTACTGGTACGACTTCGACGGGGACTTCCACGGCGTCGCGAGCCCGGAGCCGCGGTGCCTCTGCTCGCCGATCCTGCCGTGGCAGGCGCCGGTGGCGGACGACTGCGACGACACGAAGGCGTGGGTATTCCCGTCTTCGCCCGAGACCTGCCTGACCCCCGAGGACGACGACTGCGACGGCAACGCCAACGAGATCGGCGCGGGCGCGTGCCACGACCTGTACTACGACGGGGACCGCGACGGGTGGGGCGACCTCGACAAGCTCTGCGTGTGCGCGCCGCTCGGGCTGTACTCGGCGACCGAGATCGTCGATTGCGACGACAGGAACGACCAGGCCAACCCCGGCATGACCGAGAAGTGCGGGACCGCGTTCGACGACGACTGCGACACGGACAACAACGACGAGGGCGCGGGGGGGTGCACGCCGTGGAACCGGGACGGCGATTCGGACGGGTTCGGCGTGGCCGCGACGAAGTGCTTCTGCGTGGCGTCCGGCCTGTGGAAGGTCAAGAACGCGGACGACTGCGACGACGCGGACGCGGCGGTCAGGCCGGGCGTCAAGGAGACGTGCGTCACCCCGTACGACGACAACTGCGACGCGGACCCGAACGAGGAGGACTCGACCGCGTGCACCGCGTGGAACCGCGACACGGACGGCGACGGCTTCGGCACGTCCGAGACGCGGTGCTTCTGCGCGGCCTCCGGGGTGTGGCGGGTCAAGAACGCGCAGGACTGCGACGACGCGAACGCGGCGGTGAAGCCGGGCGTCAAGGAGACCTGCGTCACCGGCTGGGACGACAACTGCGACGGGGACCCGAACGAGCAGGACTCGACCGGGTGCTCGGACTGGTGGAT
Organism: Deltaproteobacteria bacterium; assembly: GCA_016875475.1. Taxonomy (GTDB): domain Bacteria; phylum Myxococcota_A; class UBA9042; order DTJE01; family DTJE01; genus VGRB01. The sequence goes on along the minus strand of VGRB01000096.1, from coordinate 328 downwards.
CGACGCGGACCGCGACGGCCACGGCCACGTGACCGACAAGCGCTGCTACTGCAACGCGCGCGGCCTCTACGACCAGAAGGTCCACGACGACTGCCAGGACGGCGACGCGCTCGCGTACCCGGGGTCGGGCGAGCGGTGCGTGACCGCGTACGACGACGACTGCGACGGCGACGCGAACGAGCAGGGCTCGGCCGGGTGCTCGGACTGGTGGCTCGACGCGGACGGCGACGGCCACGGCCACCTGACGGACAAGCGGTGCTATTGCGGCGCGAACGGCAAGTACTCCGCGAAGGTCCACGACGACTGCCAGGACGGCGACCCGGCCGCG